>JBIKLM010000306.1:0-5425 GCA_044359835.1 Planctomycetota bacterium | reverse complement strand
TCTGGTGCGGCACGTCGGAATACATCTGCAGCTCGACCATCTTGGGGTCGACCATGATCATCTGCACGTCGTGGGGCGAGCGCGTCAGCAGCAGGCTGGCGATGATCGTGTTGATGCACACCGACTTGCCGGCCCCGGTCTGGCCGGCGATCAAGAGGTGCGGCATGCGCGCCAGGTCCTCGACCACGGGCGCGCCCTGGGCGTTGACGCCCAGGAACAGCGGCAAAGCGGCGTGTTTCTTGTCGTAGGCGTTCTTGTGGATCAGCTCGGAGAGGCGCACCACCCGGCGCTTCTCGTTGGGCACCTCGATGCCGATGGTCGACTTGCCGGGGATCGGGGCGATGGTGCGGATGGAGCGGGCGCGCAGGGCCGCCGCGATCTCCTGGGAGAGCGTGGTGACCTTGTTCATGCGCGTGCCGGAGGCGACCTCCAGCTCGTACAGGGTCACGGCGGGGCCCACGGTCGAGGCGCACACCGAGGCGTCGACCCGGAAGGAGCGCAGCACAGCCTCGAGGCGCTCGGCCTCGGCGGCGATCGTCTCGGCGTCCTTGCCGCCGGTGTTGGACTTGGCGTCGGGCACCTCGAGCAGATCGAGGGGCGGGAAGCGCCAGGGGCCCGGCGGCGGCGTGGGCGGGTCGTAGGCCAGCGGGGCGGGCGTCTTGATCGTCTTCTTGAGCTTCTCGCGGGCCGCGGCGCGCTCCTCCGGGGTCGGCTCGCGCAGGTCGCCGCCGACCTCGGGCTCGAACTCGTCGTCCTCGTCCGCCTCGTCGGCTGAGTCCTCTTCGTCGAACGAATCCTGTTCCTCGTCGTCGAGCTCGGCCTCGGCATCGACCGGCTCCCAGCCGTCCTGCTCCTCCTCGTCCTCGTCTTCGTCCTCGGCGGACCCGCGCTGGGCCTCCGCGGCACGCGGCTTGGCCTTCGCGCGGCGCCGGGGCGCCGCCGCCGGGAGCTCCTCGGCGTCCTCCTCGTCGGTCTCCTCCAGGTCCTCGTCCCCGTCCGAATCCGACTCCGGCGCCGCGGCCCGGCTGCGCTTGCCGCTGGCGCTGCTCTGGCGCCGCCCGACCCTAAGCGCCTCCCCGGCCCCCGCCGGCGCCGCCTCGACGGCCAGATCGGCCCCGGTCAGGAACTCCCACCAGCCCCGCGCCAGGCGCGCCAAGAACCCGAACAGGGCCGAGCCGATGCCCTCGCCGGCGGTCTCGCGCCGCTCCCGCAGCCAGCCCAGCAGGGCCGTCAGGGCCGGGAAAAAGGCCCGCTCGGTCGCCAGGGTGAAGGACGAGAGGGCGATCAGCGAGAGCAGGATCCACAGCCCGGGGCGTCCGAATTTCTCGGCCAGGAGGGCCTGACCGCCCACGTGGTTCGGGCTCGGGCCGATGAACTCCAGGGCGAAGTAGCCGCCGGGCCCGTAGGGCAGGTGGTTGTGGGCCGCGCCGCCCGGGCCCAGGCCCGCCACGAAGCCCGACCCCAGGGCCAGCTGCAGCAGGAAGGCCGAGGAGAACAGGAAGAAGACCCCGCCGATCACGCGCAGCAGCGGAAAGGCCACGGGGCGCCCCGAGACGGCCACCGCGCCCCAGGAAAAACCCAGCAGGCACAGCATGTACCCGGCCCAGCCGATCAGGCTCAGCACCCAGGAGGCCAGGTAGAAGCCCAGCTGGCCGCCCCAGTTCTTGTCGCCGGCCCAGGGGTCGTCGTAGGGCTGGAAAAAGCTGAACAGGGACAGCCCGAGCCACAGGGACAGGCCGATCAGCAGCAGCCCGAGCACCTCCTGGAGCTGGGCCCGCGCCCGGTCCTCGAGCTCCCGGCCGCGCACCAAGCTCCAGGCCACCTCCCGCAGCCGCTCGAGCGCCACCCACCAACGGGCCGGCCCGCCCCGGCCCCGGGACGGGCGCGGCTTGGCCTTGGGCTTGGCGTTCTTCCGGGCCATGTTGGTTCGGCAGCGAGCGGTGAGGTCGGAGGTCCCCGTCCACCGGCGAACCCGGCGCACGGCGCTCATTCAACCGCAGCGCCCCTCGCGGCACCAGCGTCCGCCTACACCCGGCCTGCGCGGAAGCCAGCGCTCCCCCACAGCCCAGGATTGGGAAGCACCGCCCCCCCACAGCCCCCACGCTTCCATCCCGACATCCACGATGGCAACGGCAGCCGAGGGCCTGCGAGCTTCGTCTGGCTCCGTCCGCTGGACGAGCTGAGCTGCGCGAGGGTGGCGCCTCCGGCGACAACCCAGGGGCCGCGGTGCAGGCCTAGAATCGACAGCGCAACGAACCCTGCGCGACGGGCCGACTCGCCAAGGACCGGGAAAGCAGTCGTGTCAGCCAATGAAGGGGCGATGCGTGCGACGGCTATGCGCGCGGGAGCTGCGCTGGCTGGAGCGAAAGCTGGCGCGACGCGCGGCCGGCGATTCGGGAGGGCGGCAGGCCTTCGCGGGCCGGACCGGGGAGCTCGCCGGGGGCGGGGGCGGCGCGGGCGAGCTCGCCCGGGATGTGGTTGCCGAGGTTTGCGGGCTCCCGAGGGGCTCAGGGCGAGATCGTGGCGCTGAGGCCGTTGCTGAGGGCCACGGCCAGGTTCGGTCCCACGACGCCGCCGGCCACGCCTTGCAGCAGGACTTTCTTGCCGATCAGGCTGGGCTGGCTCGGGATCGACAGGGGCAGCGCCGCGGAGCCGCCGACGAGGGCGGCGTTCGAAACCACGAACTCGCTGCCCGGAGCGAAAAGCAGCTCGCCGATGCCGGGCAGGAACAGGCCGCAGCCGGCCCCATCGACCGCCGGCACGCCGACCAGGCACAGGGCCACGCCGCTCGGCAGGGTCGGGCTCGACAGGCTGAGCTGGGTCGCGGTGCCGGGGGTCAGCTTGGTCGCGCTGGCCGACAGGCTGGCCGGATTGCCGGCGCAGCCCGGCAGGTTGGTGATGCCGGCCAGCTCGAAGCGCACCGAGTAGATGCGGCCGGCGAGGCCCTGGCTGTCGAGGGGCGCGCCGCCGGTGCCGTACTGGCTGCCGAGCGCGGCAGCCTGGCTCGTGAACACGTAGGACCACACATCCGTGGTCAGGCCATAACCCGAGAAGTCGACCACGCCGCCGTAACCCGCGTCCGGCACCAGGTTCGGTCCGCTGAGCGTGTAGCCGCGGTGGGTGAAGCCCACTGTGTACTGCTTGCCCGCTGCGAGGTCCGGGGAACCGACCAAGGTCTGGAAATCGTGGGTTTGGATGCCCTGGTTGGTGGCGCTGCGCGAGGTGCCGATGGCGACCACTTTCCAGCCTTGGGCTGCCGTCTGCTCGAACAAGAGCGGCGTCACCTTGGCGTTCCCGACGGTCTCGTTGTTGAAGAAGGACCAGCGCTCGATGCGCCCCGGGCCCACCAGGGGCTGGGTGCCTCCGCGATAGAGGTAAATCAGCCCGGACGAGGCGTCGTCGATCGGGCGGTCGATCACCGGGCTGCCGCAGGTGACCTGGGCCAGGGCGGACGCGGGGAGGGCAAGGAGGAATAAGCAGGTCGAGAGCAGGCGCTGCATATCGGTGGGGTCGGATCGAAGCCGGTCGGGACGGGTCATGGGTAGAGATCCGCGCCCGGGCCCGGGCGTCTCGCAGCGACTGCCTGCGGGGCCGAAAAAACGGCGCTTCAGGAAGTGGTGTGGGTGCCTAATGAGGTGCAGGACACGGCTCTGCTCCTGGCTCTGGACCTCCAGGGGGCCCTCGGGCCCCGCCGCCGACCACGCCGCCCCCCGTTGCACCGCGCCGGCGGTGCGGCGGCGCGCTCGGCGACGGAGCTCCAGGGCCTCGGCGAAATTCCTTGACGTGTGTCTGCGGGCTTCCCGGAGAGTCACAGGGCTGCCTTGCCCACACGATTCCCCGAAGCCCTGAAAAAAACTGCCCAAGGCCTGGATCGGGCTCGACAGCCGCGCGCCCCGAGATTCTGCTGGGGAGTCCCTGGGGGCCGTGCCGTGCTGCCCGCTAGATCCGATTCGACCGATGAAGACCCGCGCTCGCCTGCTGCTGGCCCTGCCGTTGCTGCTCCTCGGGCTGTATCTGGCCCTGCGGCCCGCGCCGCGCGCCGCTGAGGAGCCGGCGGCGCAGGCGCCCGCCGCAGAGCCCGCGGGGGGCGCTGACGCCGCGGACCTGGAGCTCTTCTCCGCCGGCCGGGCCGCGGCCTTGCCGCCCGAGCCCGAGCGGGATGCGGCACCCGTGGAGGCAGCGGAAGTCCGACCGGTGCCGGCGCTCGCCGCCCCGATCCTGCTCAGCGGCAGCCTGCGCTGTGTGGACTCGAACGGCCTGCAACTGCCGGACGTCGATGTGGAGCTGGCCGTGGTACTGACCCGCGCCGACGGCGGGGAGCGGCGGGAGACGGCGGTGCGCGCCGGGCGCTGGTCGCTGGAGGTCGAGCAGGGCACAGCCTTCGATCGGTTGCGCTTCGAGCCCCTCTTGCGCCTCGGACGGGTGTGCGCGGCGGTCGACCCGGCGGACAGCCTGCCCTTCCCGCCGCCTGGCCCCATCGACCTCGTCTACCGGGTGCCGGATGCCTTGACGTTGCATGCGTTCTGCGCCGAGACCGGCCGCGAGCTGAGCGACGTCTGGCTGACCCGGGACAACTCCGGAGGGTTCGGCGCCGGGGGACATCCGGGCGCCGAGCCGCTCCAGGCGGTGATCCACCGGGGGCTGGCCTCGCCGATCGATGCCACCCAGCTCGACTGGTATCCGCGCAGCAAACCCTGGACCGTCGGCCATAGCCTGCCGCTGCTCGTGGCTGGGCCGGAACACGCCTGGGGCCGCATCAGCCTGCCGTTGCACGACGGGGGCAGCCACCGCATCGACCTCGAGCGCGCGGCCGAGCTCGCGGTGGATGTGCAGGGCTTCCTCACGCCCGGCGTGGACGTGCGCCTGCGGCTCTACCGCGCCGGGGACGAAGGGCCCTGGATCGACCTGGGGCTCGACACGGCCGGCCGGCGGCTCTTCCGCCAGCTCCCCCCGGGCCCTTGGAGCGTGTGCGCCGAGATCGGGTCCTGGTACCAGTTCCCCGAGCAGCTGGCGGTGCAGTCGGTCGAACTGTCCGTCGGAGCGCAGAGCACCGTGCGCCTCGAGCTGCCGGCCCAGGAGGCGCTGGTGCTGGGGCGGATCGAGGGCAGCGTGCGCTGGCCCCCGGGCTGGGATCCGAGCTCCAACGGAAACCTCTGGCTCGTCCCCCTGGGGGGGTCGCGTCGAGGGCAGCAGGGCATGCAGATGCACCGGCTGGAACCGCAGCCGACCGCGCCCGAGGGGGCCTACGCGGCCTCCTTCTCGATCGAGAACCTCGAGGTGGGCCGCTACCACCTCCAGGTGGTGCCGAGCTGGGCATCGTTCCTGGTCGATGTGGCCGCCCTGCCCGGCCCCGCTGTGCGGCTCGAGGTCCCTGAGCCCGCCGATCTGCTGCTGCGCTTCGTCGACACCCGCAGCGGCGCCGAGC
>JBIKLM010000304.1:0-5449 GCA_044359835.1 Planctomycetota bacterium | reverse complement strand
CCGCCCCGCCGTGGTGCGGCGGCGCGATCGGCGGCGGAGCTCCAGGGCCTCGGCGGGATCTGTTGACGTGTGCCTGCGGGCTTCTGGGCAAACCTCGAGGCGCTGCGGCCCGCACGATTCCCCGAAGCCCCGGACACGATCGAATCGAGCGCGGCCCGATGCGACCGGCTGCCAACCCATCAACCGGGGCGATGTTCCTCGAAGGCGTGCTTCGAGAGGATCAGCTTTTGGATCTCGCTGGTGCCCTCGTAGATGCGCAGGGCGCGCACTTCGCGATAGAGATCCTCGACCACCGAGCCGCGCTTGACTCCCAGGCCGCCGTGGTGCTGCACGGCGCGGTCGCAGATGCGGCCGGCGGCTTCCGTGGCGAACAGCTTGGCCCGCGAGACGGCCCGCGGCGCGGCGGGATCCGCGGCGTCGGCCAGCCGGGCGGCTTCGGCCACCAGCAGGCGCGCCGCGGCCAGGTCCGTGTCCATCTCGGCGATCTCGAAGCGCAGGGCCTGGTTCTGGGCCAGGGGTTTGCCGAACTGCGTGCGGCGCTCCAGGTGCCCCACGGATTCGGCCAGGGCGCGGCGGGAGAAGCCGTTGGCTGCCGCGGCCACCGTGGTGCGGAAGGTCGCCAGGGTTTCCAGGGCGATCTCCAGGCCCTGACCCTCGGCGCCGAGGCGCTCGGCTTCGGGCACGAACACGCCGGTGAGGTGCACGTCGCCGATCGGGTGGGGCGCGAGCACCTCGAAGGGCTTGGCCTCGAGGCCGGCGGCGCTGGCGGGCACCAGGAACATGGACAGGTTCCCGCGGCCCTTGTCGCCGGGCTGGCCCGCGGTGCGGGCGAGCACGGTGTAGAAATCCGCCAGACCGGCGTTGGAGATGAAGGTCTTGTGGCCGAACAGGCGGTAGCCGCCGGGCACGCGCTCGGCGCGCGTCGCGATCTCGTCCAGGCTCGACCCGGCCCCGGGCTCGGTCAGGCCATAGGCCGCCACACAGCGCCCGCTCTGCACCCCGGGCAGCCAGCGCCGGCGCAGCTCGTCGGCGCCGCCCAGCTGCAGCGGGTAGGAGCCGAGGCCGGCCATCACCAGCATCAGGTCGAGCATGCCGTGGTGGTAGGCCAGCTCCTCGCGCAGGGCGCACAGGGCGCGCACGGAGACGGCGCCGGGACGCTGGCCCGGCAGGCTGAGGCCTCCGTGGAGCGGCGCGATCGCAGCGGCCAGCAGACCGGCATCCGCCAGGAGCCGCAGGGCCTGGCGCGCCGCGGCCAGGCCGTGGGGATCCTGCTCGGCCTTGGCGAACAGGCTCGGGCCCGCGCTGCGCCCGAGAGCCCGCGCGCGATGGAGCAGCTCGGCCACGGCGGCCTCGAAGGCCGCTCCGCGGGCAGCCTGCTCGGCCAGGCTTTCGAGCGCCGGCGTCTGGTTTTCCCTGGGACCGCCCGCGCTCATGGCTTGAACATCCGCGGGGCGGCGGCCCCGCTCCTGCGGAAGTCCGGCTCGCGCTTCTCCAGATTGGCGTCGAAGCCCTCGCGATAGTCCGGGTGCTTCATGCACTCGGCCTGGATCCAGCCCTCGGCGGCCAGGGCTTGTTCGAGCGTCAGCGAGGCCTCCTCGTTCAGCATGCGCTTGGTGATCGCCAGCCCGAAGCCGGGGCCGTTGGCCAGGCGCATGGCCCAGCGCCGCGCCTCCAGCTCGAGCTCGTGGTCCTTGCAGACGCGGTTGTAGAGCCCGATCTCGTAGGCCCGCCCGGGGCTGATGAACTCGCCGCTCATCAAGAGCTCGCTGGCGTGCCCGAGACCCACGATGCGCGGCAGCAGCCAGGCCGCGCCCATGTCGGCGCCCGACAGGCCCACGCGCACGAACAGGAAGGCGATCTTGGCGCTTTCGCTGCCGATGCGCATGTCGGCGGCGGCGGCCATCACCGCGCCCGCCCCGCAGGTGATGCCGTTCAGCGCGGCGATCACCGGCTTTTCGAGCTTGCGGATGTTGAGGATCAGGTCGCAGGTCAGCCGCGTGAAGGCGTAGAGCGACTCCTCGGGCACGTCGAACAGCCGGCCGATGATGTCTTTGACATCGCCGCCCGAGCAGAAGGCCCGCCCGGTGCCGGTCAGGATCACGCTGCGCACGTCTTCGCGGGTACGCAGGTGCACGAAGAAATCGGTCAATTCCCGATAGGACTCGAAGGTCAGCGCGTTCAAGCGCTCGGGGCGATCCAGGCGGATCGTGCCGACGCCGTCGGCGACCGAGAATCGAAAATGCTGGGGTTGCATGGCTCTGGGGCGGCGCGGCGGCCGCGGGGCGAGCATAGCGGATCGGGGGCCGGGCCCCGGGCCGGCGTCGGCCTCAAACGGCGGGATAGAGCCAGAGCGGCTCGATCGAGCGCGCGAAGGTCCCGAGGGAGTCGTCCGCCGGCGGCTCGGCTCGGCCGGACCGCAGGGCCTCGAGCCAGGCGCCCTGGCCCCAGCGCTCCACCAGGGGCGCCGGGTCGAAGCGCCCGGCTTGGCTCGCGAGCAGGGCCCGGGCCAGGCGGAAGCTGGCCGGCAGGGGCTCGAATGCGGGGCCCGCGATCTCGACAGAGACCCCGGCGCAGCGCTGGCCGGCGAACACATCGGCCGCGGGCGTGAAGGCCAGCGGAGCGAGGCGCAGGCCGGGGATCGGATCGCGCTCGAGCTCGGCCAGCAGGGCCTGCGGGTCGAGCCAGGGCGCCCCGAAGCGCTCGAAGGGGGCCGCCGTGCCGCGCCCGACCGACAGCGCGCAGGCCTCGAAGCAGCCCAGCAAGGGGTACAGCGCCACGGCCTCGGGACGGCGCAGATTGGGCGAAGGCGCTTCGAACGGGAGCCCCAGATCGGACCAAGTGGCGGCGCGGTCGAGGCCGCGGCAGGCCAGCACTTCGAGCTGGCAATCGAGGCCCAGGCGCTCGACGAAAAACCGCGCCAGTTCGCCCAGGCTGAGGCCGTGCTGCACCGGGATCGGCGCGTAGCCGATGAAGCTCCTGCGCGCGGGCTCGAGCAGCGGGCCGGCGCGCCGGGTCAGCCCGAGCGGGTTGGGGCGGTCGAGCACCAGCACGGGCACACCGGCTTGGCCGGCCGCTTCCATGGCGTAGGCCAGGGTCGTGGCGTAGGTGTAAAAGCGCACGCCCACGTCCTGGCAGTCGTAGAGCAGGAGATCCAGCCCGGCGAACCACTCTGGCAGGGGCCGGCGCGTGGCGCCGTAGAGGCTGCGCAGCGGCAGCCCGCTGGCTCCATCGGTGCCGTCGGCGATGTCGCCCTCGGCGCGCGCTTCGAAGCCGTGTTCGGGGGTCCACACCTCGCGCAGGCGCGCCCCGGGCAGGGCGGCGATCGCGTCCAGGGAGCGCCGGCCGTCGCGGAGGCGCGCGGCCCGGTGGCTGATCAGCGCCAGGCGCTGGCCGAGGAGGCGCTCGGGCTCGAGCTCGCACAGCACGTCCACGCCGCAGCGCACGCGCGGGGACGCGGAACTTTCGACGTCCACGGGCGCGCCCGCCGGCCGCCGGGCCCGCGCTTCGCGCTCGGCGGCATGCACGGCGCCGCCCGCCGCCAGCCCCAGCCGACGCCGCAGCGGCAGGGCGCTGGCCTGTTCTCCGGCGCCCAGGGGGCTCGTCAACAGGATCGCGAAGGCAGCGCTGCCGGGCTCGAGCCACAGGGAGGTGCCGGTGAAGCCCGTGTGACCCAAGCTCGCCCCGCGCCAGAACCCGATCGGCTCGACGGCCAGCGGCTCCGCGCCCGGATCGGCCGAGGCGGGCCCGCGGCTGCCGCGCGGGCCGCTGTAGGGCGTGTCCACGTCCCCGAGCAGCGCCCGCGCGTTGCCATCCGGCAGCCAGCGGGAGCGCTGGAACTCGCGCCGCGTGGCGGCGGAGATCCAGGCCGGCCCGAGGCCCAGCCAAGCCCGGCACCAGCGCGCCAGATCGGCGCCGGTCGAAAACAGCCCGGCGTGGCCGGCGACGCCGCCCAAGGCGCGCGCGCGGGGATCGTGCACCCGGCCTTGCAGCGGCGCTTCGTCGGCCGCAGCGGCGCGGCCCTCTTCGGCGGCCGCCAGTTCCGTCGGCACGCAGCGGCCGCGCTCCGCGGGCGGCGGGTTGAATCCGGTGTCGAACAGGCCCAGGGGAGCGAACAGCTCCGCCGCGCAAAAGGCCTCGAAACGGCGGCCGTCCAGGCGCTCCACCAAGCGCGCGAGCACGGCGTAGCCCACATCGGAATAACGCAAGCGCTGGCCCGGAGGGTCCTGCGGCTCGAGCGCTTCGATGCGCCGCCAGAGCTCGTCTGCGCCGCGCTGCCAATCGGCGAGCGGGTTGTCGGCCACGAGGCCGGCGCTGTGCAGCAGCAGCTGGCGCGGCGTGATGCGCTCTTTGCCGTGGGCGCCGAAGGCCGGCCAGTCGGCGGAGACCGGCCGGTCGAGGTCGAGCCGGCCGCGATCGAACAGCAGCGCGACCGCGCTGGCGGTGGCCACCGGTTTGGTCAAGGAGGCCAGGTCGAAGCGCGCCTCCAAGACCTCGGGGGGAGCCTCTTCGCCCGGCTTGAGCGGCCGCCCGCGGGCGCGACTTCCGAAGGCGCGCACGAACAGGTCGTCCGCGCCGCTCCCGACCCAGCACACGCCGCCCGGCACCTCTCCCGCCGCAAGCGCCGCTGCCAGGGCCGCTGCAAGTTCCGCTTCGAATTCCGCTTCGAAGGCGGCCAGCGGCGCGGGCAGCTCGCCGCGCAGCAGAGCGCCCGGCTCCCGGCCGCGCGCGGAGCCCGGCGGCGCCGCGCGGCCCGCCGGGCCCGAGGGACCGCGCCGGACTCCAGCGCAGCCGAGCCCCGCCGCGCCCATCCAGCCCGCCAGCAGGCGCAACAGGGCCCGGCGCTGCGCGAAGCGGGCGCTCATGGCCGCCCGGGGGAGCGCGGCAGGCACCAGCGCCCATCGAGGTGCCAGGTGGCTCCGCGGCCGGTGACCGCCGGCAGGGTGATCGCGAGCCCGTCCGCCGCCGCCAGCCCGAGCACCGCCATGGCCGCGCCTTCGCGCGCCTGCGGGCCGAGCCGGCGGTCCGTGGGGCTGCCGATCAGCACGCGCACGGTCGGATGGGCCTCGCGCGCGGCGCGCTCGATGGCCGCCACCAGGGCCAGGTTGCGCGCGCCGCCCCCGAACAACAGCAGCTCGTCCGCGCCGCGGGCCGCCGCGGCGATGCGCCGTCCGATGGCCGCGCACAGGCTGGCCAGGGCATCCTCGGGCCCGAGCCAGGCCAGGCTGTCCAGCAGCTCCCAGCGCTCGTCGCCGGTGCCGAGGGAGCGCGGCGGGCCGCCGTCCGCGGCCCCGAAGGCGCGCTCGAGCAGGGCCGCGGCGCTGGACTGCTCCTGACCCGCGGAGGCCGCTTGGCCCTCGGGATCGAAATCGCGCCCGAGCCAGGCGCGCGCGGCCCCGTCGAGCAATTGGTTGCAGGGCACCACGTCCCCGCCGCTGACCGCTTCCAGCCC
>JBIKLM010000305.1:0-5449 GCA_044359835.1 Planctomycetota bacterium | reverse complement strand
GCGGCCGCAGAGGCTGGGATCGACGCTGCGCGCCGATTTTTTCCCAGGCTCTGAGCGCAGCGCGGCAAGACGCCTCTCGCGGTGGATGCCCGTCGCTGGGCGACTCGGCCGGTGGCGCCTGCCGGCATTCGGCCTCTCGTGCGGCAGTTCGTCCACGAGCGGCCAAGGACGGGGGACCGCCGGACCGCCGCGGCCAAGACTTCGATCCACGGACTGCATCCGCGCAGGCCTGTGCCGCGAAGGCTGGTGCGTCATAGGAGGGGCTCCCCGGCCTGATGCTCCCTTGACCCTGCTCGCAAAGGACCCGCAAACCTCACCCGGTTGCTGGGGCGCCCGCGACCCCGGTCTTGCGACGAGGCCGCGGGCACCGGTCCAAAAACGGCCCGACACAGGGCAGGGCCAAACGGATGGATGGGCTCGGCTGAGGGCAAAGCCAGAGCGCGAGCATGGGGCGAGCCGGATGTGTGACCGCCTGGGCTGAGACGGATCAGCTCCCTGCATGGCAACTCCCGTGCCCGCGAGGACGTCCCTGAACGAGCTCGGCCCCCGGCCCGATGGGGAAGCCCGACGCGGGGCAGCAGGGGAAGCCCGCCGGGCGGGCAAACGCCCTTGAACCGGCACCCGAATGGACGCCTTCCGGCGAGAGCCTGCAGCTCGCCCGGCCGATTTCAAGGAGCCCGCTTTGGCTCCTGTTCGGCTCGACCCGCCCCCTGCGGGTGCACAGCACCAGCTTCGGACGTCAAAACCCGTTCCCGGACGTCTACGTCAGGGCCGAGCGCGGGCCAGAGGGGGGCTTTCCGATCGAGAAAGCCCTGATCCCAGCCCGTTTCCTAACCGCCCTGGCCGGGGCGGGCGGGGGGCCCAGCGGCCGGCGCCAAGGCCCTCGGGGCCGGGCCTCGCAGGACCCGGGCCGCCCCGCGATCAGCGCGCGTAGGCCCGGCGCGCGAACAGCAGCGTCAGGAACGGCAGCATGTTGCTCTTGTTCGGGATCAGGCTGAACAGCCGCAGCATGCGCTTCGGGTTCAGGTAGAAGCGCCGGTAGGCCTTCTTGCGCAGGGCGTAGATCTTGTCTTCGGCGACCTCCGAGAGGTTGATCTCCGATTGGTAGGGCTCCCACTTGGACCAGTCCGAGGGCAGCTCGTAGCCGGCGTGCTGGACCTGGCTGAACAGCTCGGTGCCCTTGAAGGGGATCACGCGGAAGAAGGCCGCGGTGTGGAACGAGGAGCTGGCCGCCCACTCGATGGTCTCCTCCATCTCCTGCTCGGTCTCGGTGGGGAACCCGAGCATGAAGGCTCCGTGCACCATGACGCCCTTCTTCGCCACGTAATCGACGATGTGCCGCACCTTGTCGATCTTGAGGTTCTTCTTCATGACCTTCTGGATCCGCGGGCTGGCGGACTCCACGGCGATCATGCAGCGGTACATGCCGGCCTGCTTGAGCAGGTCGACCAGCTCTTCGTCGAGGATGTCCCCGCGGAAGCCGTTGGGGAAGGTCAGCTTGATGTCCCAGCCGTTCTGGATGATGCCGCGGGCGATCTTCTTGGCGCGTTCCGGCTTGAAGTTGAAGATGTCGTCCATGAAGACGAACTCCTTCACGCCGTAGTCCTCGACCAGCAGCCGCATCTCGGCCAGGACGTTTTCGGCCGAGCGCTCGCGGAAGGTCTTGCCGTAGCTGTTGTGGCAGTAGGTGCAGCGCCAGGGACAGGCCCGCGACGAGAACATCGTGGCGAACTCCTTGTGGGCGTAGATCACCCCGCCGCGCGGCACTTTGTGGTATTTGGCGTGATCGACCAGGTCCCAGGCCGGGAAGGGCATCTCGTCCAGGTTGGGCGGTGCGGCCCGGTCGGGGTTGTGCACGACCTCTTCCCCGCGGCGCCAGGACAGCCCCTGGCATTCGGTCCAGTCGCTGCGACCCTGGGCCAGGCCGTCCAGCAGCTCGGCGAAGGTGTATTCGCCCTCGCCGCGCACGACGAAGTCGACCGCCGCTTCCTTGAGCACGTCCTCGGCGGCCACGCTGGGGTGCGGGCCCCCGCAGACCACCCGGGCGTTCGGCAGCGCGTTCTTGACCAGCTTGGCCAAGGCGTGCATGCAGCCGGCCTCGTAGGTCATCGCGGACAGGCCGACCACGTCGGGCTGGAGGGCCAGCAACTCGTCGAGGCAGCGTTCCGGGGTCCAGCCCTCGACCTTCATGTCGAGGATCTTCACGTCGCTGTGGCCGCGCTCGCGGGCCACCGAGGCGATCATCATGATCCCCAGCGGGTGGACGTGCGTGAACTGCGTGTATGGGTGGTACGTCTGGACGAGGGCGATGCGCAGGCGTCGGACCATGGACCCGAGAGGGAAGGGCGGCCGGGGGGCCGGGGCGGGTTTGGGGGGCGGGGCGCGGCAGGGTGCGCGCGGCGCCGGGAACCTGGACAACCGCAGGCCGAGGAGTCGGCGGAGGTCCGGGCGGGCCGTAGGGCGGGGAATGCGCGGGGCTTTGGGAAGCAGGCCCCTGCGGGGCTTGCCTCGGCGGCCCCCGCCGCACGACACAGGGAGTATCCTAGAGGACGTCTCCAGTGTACGGCAGGTTTCACGCTTCGCCCGGGAACTCACACCCCCGGTCGCAGCGTCCTCCCGCCGCCGCACCGGCGGCAGACTCCTCCTCCGCCCCCGGCCGAGCCCGGCGCGGCTGCCCCAGGGCAGCCAGCGCGCCGGCCGGCGGCTCCCCCTCGCGCTCCCATCCCCGGAGGCCAGCTTGGCCCGCGTCGCGTTCATCGTCACGACCTGTCACGAGTTCGAGGGCATCAAGGTGCTCTCGAGCGTCCTCAAGAAGCACGGCCACCAGACCGACTGCTTCATCACCGCGGAAGAGCCGGATTTCCACCGCACCGTCCAGGCCTGGAAGCCGGACGTGATCGGCATCTATGCCACCACGGGCCAGGAAACCTGGGCCTACCGCAACATCGCCGGCTGGAAGAAGGCCCTGCCGCACCTCAAGACCGTGATGGGGGGGCCGCACCCCTCCTTCGACTACGGTGTGCTGAAGGATGCGGAGTACATCGATGCCATCACCAAGGGCGAGGCCGAGTACGGCATGCTCGACCTGATCAACGCCTGGGAGGCCGGGCGTTCGATCGAGGGCATCCCCAACGTCGGGCACCTCAAGGACGGCGAGCCCTACATGACGCCGATCCGCCCGGTGATCCAGGACCTCGACACCCTGCCTTTCCCGGACGTCGACATCTTCTACAAGTACCCCTTCCTGGCCTCGAAGCGGGTCATGCAGGTCCACGCCAGCCGCGGCTGCCAGAACAGCTGCACCTACTGCTCGGTGGGCCTGATGAAGAAGGAGTGGATCAGCGGCAAGAAGGGCGAGAAATTCAACCGCACCAAGTCGGTGGACTACCTGTGCGAGGAGATGAACGACATCCTCGCGC
This sequence comes from Planctomycetota bacterium, assembly GCA_044359835.1. GTDB lineage: Bacteria > Planctomycetota > UBA1135 > UBA1135 > JBIKLM01. The sequence goes on along the minus strand of JBIKLM010000305.1, from coordinate 2,030 downwards.
GCTATCCGAACTTCCGCATGGTCAACTTCGGCGACGCCGCCCTCAACATGGAGAGCGGCTGGATCCAGGAGTTCGCCGACAAGTGGCCCAAGCGCGTGGGCCTGCCCTTCGCCTGCAACGTCAACATCAACTACCTGGACGAAGAGGACATCAAGGCCATGTCGCGGGCCGGCTGCGTGTCGGTCCAGTTCGGACTCGAGTCCGGCAGCGAGGACGTGCGCCTCAAGGTCTACAAGAAGGGCTACACCGACAAGGTCGTCTACGGCATCCCCAAGCTGCTGCGCAAGCACAAGATCACCTACCGCACCAACAACATCATGGGCTCTCCCGCGGAATCGCTGGAGGACATGTTCAACACGGTGCGGACCAACAAGGCGATCAAGCCCAACGGCTGCACGGTGCTGATCTATCGCCCGTTCCGCTCCACCGAGCTGGGTCGGCAGGACTTCCAGCTGAACCGCGTCGACGTCGACAAGGACATCGGGCCGTCGCTGCAGTACGACAGCCAGATGAAGCGCGCCGACGTCAAGGAGGTGGTCAACCTCCAGAAGCTGTTCAACGTGGCGGTCTACCTGCCCTTCGGCGAACAGCTCGTGCGCTCCCTGATCCGCATGCCGCGCAACCCGGTCTTCGATTGGACCCTGCTGGCCTTCCTCTGGTACCAGCACGCGGTGGTCTCGGGCTACGGCATGATGGATGACTTCAAGCTGGGCCTCAAAAACCTGAGCCAGATCTTCGGCAAGCGCACCGGCGGCATGCACCACTACGGCCAGCGCGAGAACCAGTTCATCGCCACGCTCGACATGGGCAAGGACGCCGCGATCTGACCGGCGCCGGGCGCGCGGCGGGGCTCGGCCCCGCGGCGCGCGACGATCCCGCCCCGCGCAGCGCCGCGGGGCCAGAACGCCCCGGGAGGGCTGCCCCGAGCAGCCCTCCCGGGTTGTTTTTCGGGGCTGCGGGGCCGCAGGGCCGCGGGGCCACCTACCTGGCGGCTCCGGGCGGCAGGGTCGTTCGCGGCGCCGCGCCCCGGCCTCGTGGGGCACCGGCCGCCGGGATGCGGCCCGTCCGGGGCGTCCGCCAGGCCGCGGAGCGCCTCCGCTTCGGCACCTTCGCGAGCGCGTCCCGGGCGGGCCGCAGGCGCTTTCCCCGCGGCGCGTGCCATGATTCCTTGGCCGGCGGCGGGTTGCCCCCGTCCGCCCGACCGCGGTCCCCAGGGCGGCGCCGGCGCGTCCAGGACCGCGACCGCCGTTCACGCCGCTCGCCCCATGTTGACCCTTTTCGCCCTGGGAGCGCTGTTGTTCGGCGTTCCGGCCCTTGCCCCAGCCGTCCAGACGCCGGCCGTGGAGCTCGAACAGAGCTCGGCGCTGCCATCGTTGCTGGCGCCCATCGAGCGCGTCAGCCTCTCGAACTCCGGAGCCCTGGTGCGCCGCCGCGCCCGCATCGAGGCCTCCGGTCGTTACGTCATCGGCCCGCTGCCGGCCGCCCTCCTGGAGCGCGATCTGGTGCTGCGCCTCTCGGGCGGCCAGGTCGGTGGCCTGCGCCTCAGCGAGCCCAAGCCGAACCGCGAGGACCTCGCCCCGCTGCAGGACGAACTGCAGCGCCTCGGCCTCCAGCAAGACGCCCACGAGGCCCGCGAGCAGCGCATCCGCATCCTGCGCGACGGCGTGTTGAAGCGCCTCGAGGGGCTCGGGCAGTCCCCGGGCCTCGAGCCCTCCGCAGTCGACCATCTGCTCGCATGGGCCGGGGACAAACTGGTCGGCTATGACCAGGAAATCGAGGCCTCGCGGGCCGAATCCAAGCCGATCCGCGAGCGCATCTCGGCGCTGGAGGAACTCTTGGCGCAGCCGCGCGCCCCCATGCGCGAGCTCGAGTTGGATGTCCAACTGGCGGGCCCGGAGGCGGCTTCCTGCGAGCTCGAGTACCTGGTCGCCGACTGCCGCTGGACGCCGCTGTACGACCTGCGGGTCAGCGGTTTCGAGGCCGAGCCGAGCCTCGAGATCGCCTTTCGAGCCGAGATCGAGCAGCGCACC
>JBIKLM010000303.1:0-5472 GCA_044359835.1 Planctomycetota bacterium | reverse complement strand
GGAGCGGCGCGCCGCGCCGATCCAAGCCTGTGTGAGCGTTCGAGCAGGAACGGGTGCCCGGGCTGCCGCGCCCGGCCCAGGCTCTAGGCGCTCGGCCAGCCGTTCAATGCCAGACGGCGGCGCTGGCGGTCAGGACGCAGCCTTGGCCGGGGCGTTCGAGGTAGCCCAGGGCGGAGCAGCGCAGCAGCTGGCCTGCTTCGGCGTCGGGGGCCAGGGAGGGCTCCTTTTCGAGCAGGCGCTTCAGGAAGTAGGGCGCGGGGATGAACTGATTGCGCAGGGGGTCCTCGCGTCGAGAGGCAGCGGCGTAGAAGGCGTCCGAGTCGGCGGTTTCCAGGGCTTCGAGGCACAGCTGGTCGGTCTCGCGGATCGCGCGGCCGGCCTTGCCGCCCAGGAGGGCGTGGCGCACCTTTTCGTCGGGCGGCGCGCTGCTGGGCTCGCCCAGGCGATAGCTGTCGGCGGCGGCGATCCAGAGGGTGCGTCCCGGCAGGTTTTCGAGGCGCTGGAGGTGCCCGAGGATCGTTTCGATCTGGGGGTTTCCGCGGGGCTGGCCTTCGGGGAACTGGGCGGGGAAGGCCTCCACCAGCAGGGCCACCACGGGCACGCCGGGGAACAGGAGGCGCACGAACAGGGCCTGGCGTTCGAGGTCGCGCTGGGGGAAGTGGGCCAGCTGTAGGCGGCCGGGCAGGAGCCCCAGCTCGAGCAGGGCGCTGCGATCGACCGGCACCGGACCGAGGGGCGTGTCGAAATCCTTGAACAGCGGGATCAGGGGCTCGGAGAGCCGCGCGCGCAGGTTGCCGAGCAGCACAATGCGGGCCAGCTCGCGCTTGGCGTGGCGCACCGAGGCGTAGGCCCGCGAATACAGCGGCGCCAGGGTGCGGATCGGACCCGCCGGGGCCAGCAGACCGCGCGCGTGGGGCAGCTGGGGCATGTCCCAGTCGTCGGCCACCAGCCCGCCCAGCTCGATGCGCAGGTCCAGGGGGTCGGCGGGCAATTCGCTGCCGGGGACCAGGGCCGGCCGCCGTTCCTGCCGGCGCACCTGCTCGAGGGCCCGCTGGGTTCGCGCCAGAGCCTCGTGGTCGTCCAGCAGGCCGGCGGCGGAGAGGCGCTGGGAGAGCTCCAGCACGCGCCGCGCTTCGAGGGCCGAGCCCAGCTCGCCGCCGACCTGCTCGGCCACCCGGCGGGCGCTGGTCAGGCCGTCGAAGCGGCGGGCGATGCTCCACTCGATCGGGCTGAGCCAGTACAGGCTGGCCCCGGAATCGGCGAGCCCCAGGGGGTCGCGCAGCCCCACCTGCCCGTCCGGCCCGTGCAAGAGGGGCGAGACCTCGAGGGGCCGAAGGGCCGGGAGCGGCAGTTCGAGGGCGGTCATGGGCGTTGGCCCATGGGGCCCGACTCATCATGGGCCGCCCTGGGCCGGGCCGAAAGGGAGCTGTGGGTATGATCCTGGCCCGCAAGCGCCCGATGAAGCTGACCACCCTCCTGCGCCGGACCCTGCTGGGGCTGACCCTGGTGATCGGCCTGGAGGCGCTGCTGCGCGGGCTCGATCGCTTCGATCCGACCGCCATCGAGGATCCCTACATGGGCTTCCCGGGCAGCTCGCCGATCTACCGCCCCATCCCTCGCCCGGGGGGGGAGGCCTGGCGCGAGACCTCGCCCAACCGGCGCAACGCCTATCGCACGCTCGAGTTCCCCCTGGCCAAGGGCGAGAACGAGTGGCGGATCTTCTGCCTGGGCGGCTCCTCGGTGTTCCAGGAGCGCTTCATCGACCCGGACGCCTCCTTTCCGTACCTGCTGGAGGTCTATCTGCGCGGCCTGGCGCCGACCGAGAGTCCGCGCGTGATCAATTCGGGCGGCGCGGGCACCGGCTCGATCCAGAACCTGCAGGTGGCCCGGGAGGTGCTCGATTATCGGCCCGACCTGCTGGTCCTGTACCCCGAAGGCGGCGAGAAGAATTCGATCCCGCCCAGCCCCGGGGGCGTGCTGGCCCATGCCGACCGCGACAATCCGGCACGCGTCTGGGCGCGCCGCTCGCTGGCCGACCTGCGCTGCTACGTGGCCCTGCGCGAGGCCTTCATGGGTCTGATGCCGAGGAGCTCGGGGGCCTGGGTGCGCTCGGCCTTTTCTGGCCAGGTGCAGCAGGCCCTGGCGGAGCCCTTCAGCGAGCGCACCTTCACGCGCCTGTTCGAATTCAAGCAGGATCGGGTGCCGGTGCTGATGGAGCAGGTCATCCCCGAGCAGGAGGTGCGCTACGCCAACCAGCGTTTCCTCGACAACCTGCGCGAGATCGCCCGCCTGTGCCGCGCGCGCCAGGTCCAGCTGGTGCTGGTGCTGCCCCTGCACAACCTGCGCTCGTCGTTCTATCTGCGCTTCCACATCGACCCCGATGAGCTGCTGCCGGGCATGGAAGCGGAGTGGCGCCAGCGCTACGAACGGGGCCTGGAGGCCAAGCGCGCCGGGGATCACCTGGCGGCGCTCAAGCTGCTGCGATCCGTGCGCCAGTGCTATCGAGAGGACCGGGACGACATCCTGGGCTTCTACATCGCCGAGTGTTTCGCGGCCTTGGGGTATCCGAACCTCGAGCTCGAGGAGCTGCAGCGCATCTACCAGCGCCATCCGATGCTGGCCCACATCCGTCAGGTGGCCGAAGAGTTCGACCTGCTGCTGGTCGATCCGCTGCCGGACATGATCCGCCGCACCGGCGGTCGCGCCCCCGGAGATCGCTACTTCCTGGATGCCTACCATCCGAGCGCCGAAGGCGGCTGGGTGATCGCGCGCGCGATCGCCAAGGCCCTGGCGCGGGACGGCGCCGGCCGGACCCTGGCGCCCTGGGATTCGCCCACGGTCCAGGCCGCCGAGCGCTTCGCGGAGAAGCGCGTGGTCGAGGTCGGCATGCCGCTCCTGTGCCAGATCAATGCCGCCCTGCGGGCCAAGGACTTCGAGGGCGCCCTGGCCCTGCTGGAGCAGATCCCGCCAGCGGAGCGCGAGAGCAACACCCTCTACGCCTTCGCCTACGGCTGGGCGCTGACCCGCTCGGGGCGCCAGGACCAGGCGCGCGAGCTCCACCGCCGGCTGGTCGAGCGCTTCGGCCAGGGCTCCGGCGATCTGCCCGACATGTCCACCGACGAGGGCATGGTTCGGCACGCGTTCCAGGGCGACGTATTCGCGATCTTCTGAGACCCATGGCCGAGCCCGCCGACCCGCCCCGCCATCCCGATCGCGCCGCCGCCCGCGCGGCGCCGGTGCGCGTGCTGTCGCTCCTGTGGCACGAAGCGCTGCTGCCGCTGCTGGTGCTGCTCGGGCTGCTGGCGATCGCTGTGGCGCTCACCGAGGGCCAATCCTCCGGCGACTTCCTGTACGCGATCTTTTGAGCGCCTGACGGGCGCTCGACCCGCGGCCCGTGCCGCGACGGGAGAGCCGCGCGGGGCGGCTCTCGGCGCGCTGGCCCCCTAGCCGCCGAAGAGCTCGACGAAATAGGCCAGGGCCGCGCGCAGATCGCCGCCGGGGACCGAGATCAGCACCCAGGTCAGGGCCACGAAGTGGAAGGTGACCCAGGTGGCCAGCAGACGATAGGGCCAGGACTTCGCCAGGCGCTTCTTGAGCTTGAAGCGCTTCCTCAGGAAGTGCATCCAGGCCTGGTGCGCCGAGAGGCCGGCGCCGTGGGCCAGACCCCAGCAGAGCCAGGCCAGGGTCGGAGCGTGCCACAACCCGCACAGGCTCATCGACAGGAGCGCCGCCAGGTGCGGGCGCAGGGTCGATTGGCTGCGGCCGCACAGCGGCAGGAACAGGTAATCGCGGATCCAGGTGGAGAGCGAGATGTGCCAGCCCTTCCAGAAATCCGAAATGTTGCCGCGCAGGTAGGGGTTGTCGAAGTTCTCCGCCAGGCGCAGGCCGAACAGGCGCGCCATGCCGATGGCCAGATCGCTGTAGCCCGCGAAGTCCACGTAGGCGAACAGGCACATGGCGTAGAGCGCGCCCCAGGCTTCGGTGAAGCCCAGCTCCTGGCCGGGAGCGAAGCCGGTGATCGGGCCGGCCCAGGCGACCAGCAGCTGGCCCAGCACGACCTTCTTGAGCAGGCCCACGTAGATCCGCGCGAGCCCCGCGGAGAGGTCCTGAGCGTCGGCGCGGCCGAGCCGGGCCAGGCTCTGGCCGAGGTGCTCGGCGCGTTCGATCGGGCCCGCGGTCAGGGTCGGAAAGAACGAGTTCCAGGTCAGGTAGTCGAAGAGCGACAGGCTCAGCTGGCGCCGCCGACGGGCGTCGATGGCGAAGTGCAGCGCCCGCAGCGTGAAGTAGGAGGCGCCCACGAACAGGGCCAGGCGGCTGCCGAGCACGTTGCCGGCCGCGTCGGCTTCGCCGGCGGCCCCGAACAGGCCGAGCTTGGGCACGAACAGCGGCAACAGCAGGGGCAGCAGCAGCCCGTAGAACAGCGCCGCCGGGGCGCCCCGTTGGCCCTGGCGAGCCGCGAACCAGGCCAGCAGGGAGGTCGCCAGGAAGAACAGCGGCGCCAGGGGATCGAAGCTGCCCAGGAAGGCCAGGTTGAAGGCCAGCAGCACGGCGCGCCTGGGGCGCTCGCCCAGGGGCAGGCGCGTCAGCGCCAGGGCCAGCCCCAGGAACAGGGCGAAGGGCAGGCTGATCAGATCCAAGGCGCGAATCCGGGGGGGAAGGCCGAGCACCATACCCGGCCCGGGGCCAGCCCGGCCGCCCCGGGGCGGCGCCGGCCCCGCTCTGGTGCGCGCAGGGGCCCATCCGCGGGGTTGCGACCGGCGGGCCGCACAGCGCCGGAGCGCGGCGACCTGGCTTCAACCGGGGTGCGGGGCGCGCCAGGTCCCTCGAAATCGGGTGCCACGGATCCGGGGCCGAGGCGGTCCGCCCCTTGAGCTGCAGTCGCGGCACCGCCCCGCTCGAAGCCTCTCCGGCCGCCGGACGGCCTTCGCAGGACCTCCGCGTACCCGGATGGGCCGGCGCCGCCCTGGCGGATGAGTCCCTTCAGCGGCCGCTGGGCGGCCCTGCGGCCTCTGCCAGCAGGTCGCCGCGCCCCGCCCGGGAACCTCCCGGGCCGCACGCTCCGCCCGCTTTCCGTTCTCTTTCCGCTCGCCCAGGCAACGCCTCCCTGTCCGGCGCCGCACCCTGCCGCGCCGCCGGCCGCGCGGAAGCGCCTCGGAGCGCCCGGGGGACCCGAGCGCGCTCCCTGCGGCGCCGATCCCAGCCTCTGCGGCCGCCGGATGGCGGCTCAAAGGCATGCTGACAGGCTGGTCTGACGGCTCGGGCGCAGCCCGAGTCGATTTTTTCTCAGCCTGCTCAGAGGCTGGGAAAACATCGGCGCGCAGCGCCGATCCCAGCCTCTGCGGCCGCTGGATGGCGGCTCAAAGGCATGCTGACAGGCTGGTCTGACGGCTCGGGCGCAGCCCGAGTCGATTTTTTCTAAGCCTGCTCAGAGGCTGGGAAAACATCGGCGGGCAGCGCCGATCCCAGCCTCTG
>JBIKLM010000028.1:0-18610 GCA_044359835.1 Planctomycetota bacterium | reverse complement strand
AGCGGCAAATCCCGTCGCGGCGGCCGCCCCGAGTCGCGCCCCAACCCTGGGGCCGTCCCGTCCCAGGCCCCTGGGAAACCTCAAGGGTTTCCCGGCACCTCCCGATCACAGACAGCGGAGCACAACCCCGCCAACCCTTGGATTCCACGCCTCCCGAACTCCCCGCCGAGCCCCGCCTGGGCCCCCTGCTCGTGCTCGGGACGCCCTCGCCGGCCTGCGACGAGCTGCGCGCCCTGGCGCAGCGCCGCGGCCAGGCTTTCCTGATCGCCGCCGACCTCGAGCGGGCCCGGGAAATGCTCGCCGGCCGCCAACCGGAGTTCATCGTGCTGGCCAACGGCCCCGGCCGCAGCCCGGAGCAGACCCTGGCCCAGGCCCTCGGGGAATCCCCGCAGGAAGGCGCCCTGCACGACCGCGGCCACTTCCTGGCCCAGCTGACGCGCTCGCTCGAACACGCCCAGCTGCGCAAGTCGGTGGTGGCCGTGTTGTGCATCGATCTCGCCCATGGGGAGGGCGAGCTCCAGCCCGAGCACCTGAGCGCCATCTACGCCGGCCTCGAGGAGCGGCTGCGCTCCTGCCTGCGCGATCGGGACGTGCTGGCTCTGCTGCTGCGCGACGGCGCGGCCCCGGCACCGAACCAACTGCCGCACCGCTTCACCCTGCTGCTCGAGCTGCGCCGCGCCCAGGACGCCGGCGCGGTCGCCCGGCGCCTTTCGGACCTGCTGGCCACGCCCTTGACCTTGCCCGGCAGCCTGTTCACCCCCAGCTTCAGCCTGGGCATCGCGCTGTTCCCCCAGGACGGCCAGCGCGCCGAGGACATGCTGCGCATGGCCCAGACCGCGGCCGAAGCCGCCCGCGCCGACGGCAAGCACCCGGTGCGCTATTGCTCGGACGCGATGAACAACGCCTCCTTGGAGCTGATCTCCATGGAAGCGGCCCTGCGCCGGGCTATCGATCAGCAGCAGTTCGAGGTCTTCTACCAGCCCAAGGTCGCGATCCAGGGCGAGCGCATCGTGGGCTTCGAGGCCCTGGTGCGCTGGCGCCATCCGGAGCTGGGCCTGGTGCCGCCGGTGCAGTTCATCCCGATGGCGGAAGAAACCGGCATGATCATCGAGATCGGCGACTTCGTGCTGCGCCAGGCCTGCCGCGACGCGGTCGCTTGGCAGCGCTCCGGGCTGCCGCCGATCCTGATGGCGGTCAACATCAGCTCGGTCCAGTTCGGCCACCCCGACCTGTACGCCCAGGTGCTGACGATCCTCGAGGAAGAAGGCCTGGCGCCCCAGCAGCTCGAGCTCGAACTGACCGAATCGATGCTGATGGACGATGCCGAGGCCGCCGTGGCCGTCTTGAACCGCTTCAAGAAGCACGGCATCCAGATCGCGATCGACGACTTCGGCACGGGCTACTCCTCGCTCAACTACCTGCGCCGCTTCCCGATCGACTCGATCAAGATCGACCGCTCGTTCATCACCGAGGTCAACACCAACCCCGACGATGCCTCGATCGCCACCTCGATCATCCTGATGGGCCGCAGCCTCAAGCTGCGCGTGATCGCCGAAGGCGTCGAGACCCGCAGCCAGCTGTCGTTCCTGCGCGTGATGCAGTGCGACGAGGTCCAGGGCTATCTCTTCAGCCCCCCGGTGCCGGTCGACCGCGCCCGCGCCCTGCTGGAGGCCCAACAGGGCCGCGGCGCGGCCTGATCGGGAAGGCGTCAGCGCAGCTCGGCGCGCAGAACCGGCGCTTGCCCGCAGAACCCGAAGTAGGTGTGCAGCACGGCGCCTTGGAGGTCCAAGGGAATCCCAGGACCGGCAAGCGCAAGGCCGCGCGCTCCCACCCACTCCGCGATCAGCGCAGCCTGGTCCCCGGACGGAGCCGGGGGCACGAAGCCCTGGCAGGGGTCGATGAAGGTCTCGTTGGCCGGGATCAGATCGAGATCCCGGCTGGCCCAGAGGTGCTTGGAGGCGCCATCGACCTGCACGTGGATCGATCTGCCGAAGCGCACCACGGCCTGCGCGGGCTGGCCGACCTTGGAGAAGTCCTGCATCCCGAGTTCAGGCAACAGGGGCATGTAGGTCAGCTCGACCCCCGGCGTCGGATTGAATTCGAAGGTCCAGGCGGCGGAACCGGCAAGCTCGCCGGCGAGGCCGAGCGAAGTGAAATCCTCGGGCGCGGACGAGGGCCCGGGAGTGTTCACGCCCGCGGTCGGGGCCAGGCACAGGAACGGAACGACCAGCAAGCTAGGGAATTTCATGACCATGGACCTGGGTTGGTTCGGGAGGCAGAGGATCGGAAGTAGGGTCGCCCGGTGGGCTGGCCCGGCGGAGGTCGGGACGCCTCGCAGGAGCCATCACTCGGCCGCCTGCGCAGCGGCCTGGCGAGCCAGATCGGCACGCCCGCACAAGTCGACGATCTCGGGATACAGCTCGTCGATGGTCGGCGTTCCGGTCCGCATGCCCTCCAGCAGGCGGAACAGGACCGGGAACTCCTGGTCTGTGGCCCAGCCGAGCTGGGCCGACTGGGCGTGGGAACGGAAGATCGGCAAGCGGTCCCCGCTGAGGCTCGCCAGCTCGAGGCGCTGGGGCCCCTGAATCGCCGTGGTACGCCCGGATTGCTCGAGCAAGTCCATGGCGGAGCGCTTGCACAGAGTGAGGAAGTGCATGTGCTTGAATTGCCCCGAGAGGAACATCCGTTCGGCCTCCTCGCGGTGCGAACCGCTCTTGGAGACCGGAGGCAGCAGGGGTGCAGAGGGGCGACCCTCCGGTTCGGACTCCGCAGCCCGCTTCGGATCCAGTTCGGGAACCCGCTCGCCGAGCTGGGCCCCATCGTCGGCCATCGACCGCTGCGCGCTCCCCTCCGGAAAGCCTGCGGCATCGGGAGTCGGCCTGTGCCCTCCAGCGACCATCCACCAGATGCCCAGGCCGAGAGCGACTAGAGTCAGCAAGAACCAGCGCATGACCTCTTGTGGCAAAGCGTAAACGAGGGGCTTGAAGCAACCCGCGAAGGGAGGCCTCGAACGATCCGAATCGAGCGAATCACATCGCCGATACGGCGAAACGTACGGCGCAGGCGCGACTCTGACGAGGAGCGAACGGAACGAAGACCGAAATCCAGACGCTGCCGATCCATTGCGAAATCACCGCCCACGAGGGGCCGGTGGCGAGGGGTAGGTGGCGAGAGTTGGCCATTCCCTTGTGCCTGATTTTACGGGCTTCTCTCCCGGAAGGACAAGAGCCGACTTCCCATGCCCAAGCGGCGCCGCTGTCTCGAAATGGCCAGAGTTCCATGGCCCTCGCTCCAGAAGTTCGCGCCTCGGGGGAGGGCTCCGCGGGCGCCCAGACCCTTGGCGCGGGAGGACTCGCAGCGACACCGCCCGCCAGAGCGCAGGCGGACCCCGCTCAAAACTGCGGATACCTGGCCTGCGGCTCTGCAGCGGCCGAAGACGCGTCTGGGAGCGGGTGCTCTTTCTCGGGGGCTGGGAACAAGAGGTCCAGGGCTATCTCTTCAGCCCCCCGGTGCCGGTGGACCGCGCCCGCGCCCTGCTGGAGGCCAACAGGGCCGCGGCGCGGCCTGACGATCTCGGGAGCGCCGACCGGTACCCGGCCGGAGTCGATTCGTTCTCCGGGCGTCAGCTCGGATTCTGGAAGGTGATCTCCAGCAGCGGCGGGTGGTCGCAGCGCCTGAAGCCCATCTTTCGGGGCTGGGGCAGCGGCTGCAGCTGGCCAGCGGAGTTCACGCGCAGGGAAAAGCTGGACCAACCCTGGCTCAACCTGGGTTCGGCCTGTGCTGGCGGAGGGTTCTGGGCCAGCGTATTGCAAGGGCCGATCGCCGGGTCCCCGAGGTCCTCGACGCTGAGGTTGTACCGGACCCATTCGGGCATCCAGGCCCCCGGGACCACCGCGCTGTAGATCAGCATGAACTCGACCTCAGGGACTTGGCCCCACCCCAGCAACGAGGCGTCGACGATCTGCAGCTCGGGTGGCACGAGCATCCAGGTCAGTTCGGCAGCGGGGTCGGCCTGGCCTTGCACCGTGATTTCCACGGCAGCGGCCAAGTCGCCCGCTGGGCCGACGGCTTGGACGGGCAGCGGGCCGGGCGGCGGCTGCTGCATGGGCAGCGCGAGGCCGGTCAGCAGGATCGCTTGGAGTCGGGGAGTGTGGGCGATCGATCGGGAGCGAATTTTCATGGAATCAACGAGCCTCTGGTGGGTGCGTATTGTCGGGCCTGAAACCGAAGTTCTCGATCGGGTCTCCCCAAGCGAGGGGCGGCCGGTGTCAGCCATCGGATGCGGACTGGACCGGGATCAACATCGGTTGGGGGACGCTGGACTCGAGCGCCGCCAGGCCTTCCAGGGCCAGTCGCAGCTCGGCGGCGATTGCGCCCAGATCGCGACCGGAGCCGGGCTGCCAGCGGGCCAGCTCGAACAGCCAGGGAAACTGTTCCGGGCTGGCATCGGCCATCAGGGTTTTGCCGTCCACCTGGCGGAAGAGCCGCAGTTTGCCCGGAGGCGTGGATCGGTGGGCCACCTGCAGGTCGACGACTTCCTGGGCTTGACCCGTGAGCAACAACAGGTCCATGGCACCATCCATGGCGACCGGCAACAGCGCCGTGGACTTGTCCGCTCCCGGAGAGGCCATCAGCAGGTCGAACAGCTCGAGCGGGGTCATGGCCGCCGGGTTCTTCCCGCTGGCAGGGGCCGTCGGCCCGGCAGCCGTGGCTCCCGGCGGTGGGGCCTCGCCCGAGGAATACGGGAGGGCCCCAGGCTGGCCGTGCCCCGAAGCGTGGTCCCGCGGGCTGTCCCTAGGCCCCGGAGCGATCGTTGAGCCCAAGGTCCCGGACTCCGGTCCGGAACCGACGCTTCCGGCCCTCTCTGATGAGGAAGACTCGCCTGCATCCAGGTTCCACCAGAGCAGGGTCAGCAGGATCCCGAGCGAAAGGATCAGCAAGCCGACCCAGCTCGTCCCCATCGAGAGCTTCATCCGACACACTCACAGCGAAGGATCTGTGTGTAGGAGTTCCCTCCACAGGAAAGGAACACGAAGACACGATTATTGCAGGCGGCCCGGGCCGCGAAGGGGGCCCCCATCGGACCCGCTCCAGGGCCGAACCAGGTATTCCCGTCGGCATAGTTCGAGTCGAAGGGGCAGGACGTGGTGACTCGAACAGTCCAGGTGCAGGCCTCGCCCGGGCAAGCATCGCAGTTGCACGTTGGGGCAAAGTCCCATCGACAGCACTTGACCTTGGAAGTGCACTCGAGTGCTGCCTTACCCGGAGATCCCACGCTCGGCCCGCCCGGGGCCAAACCACCGCAGCTGAGGCCCGACAACGCTGCGGGTTGTGGGTTGAGCAAGCAGGGGACGGAACTCTGGAGGGCCACCCGCGGCGTAGCCGCCTTGCTAGCGAAACAGAGTAGAAGCAGGGCACCCACGACGATCGCCTGACGACGCAAGGGCATCCAACGCGGACTCGCGTCGAGCGACGCCGCTGCCGGACTCGCGCAGGCGGCTAAGCCTCTTTTTTCGAATTTCGAAGCGAGGGACCCGAGGAAACGGAATAGAACCCCTGAAAGCATGGCAAGGGAATCGCTCCGGTGAGGGAGAGGTGAGGGAGTCGCGAGGCTCCATCTTTGCCGCTCCTAATTGTAATCGCACGAGATTTCCCTGTCAAGGCCCAGTCTCGCCTTGCTCCCACCAAATTCCGCCAGCGACAAGCACGGAACCGTGAGGCCGGACGGGCCAATGGGGCCTGGACTGGGGTCGACCGCGGCCCTCAAGCCCGCGACGCCCAGGAGACCCGGGGGTCGTTCGGGTGTCTCTGGCACCGCGAGGGATTCCCTCGGATGGACTTCTGCAGTCCACAGCGCCCCCCGCCCCCAGGCCTGTCTCCGATCGAGCCCGGCCTGCGGCCTGCGACGGGCGGAGCCCGGTCGCGAGCGCGCACCTCCTTCGGCCGGACTCAGGGCTGGAACGGCGCGAACGACGCCAGGGGCTCGAGGGGCTCGGCGACGCGCTGCAGCCCCCGCGGGGCCGCTCGCCGACGCGGCAGGAAACCGCGGTCGGCCGGGCGTCGAACGCAAGGCCATGGCGGACGTCCGGGGAGCGCGGACACCGGTCTCAGCCGGGCGACGAGCGCCGCTAGGATGCGCGTCGGCCCGTGCCCCCCAAGCCCCCCATGAATCAGCCCACCTCCCCGGCCGCCCCGCGCGGCTTCGTCGATCGCGCCCTGGATCTGATCGAGCGCGCTGGCAACCGCCTGCCCGACCCGGCGGTTTTGTTCCTGCTGGCCATGCTGCTGACCTGGGGCCTCTCGGCATTGATGGCTGGCATCGATTTCGGGGAGATCGACCCGCGCAACAACCAGCCGCTCAAGATCAGCAACCTGCTGGCCGGCGCCTCCCTGACGCAGTTCATGGCCCTGATGGTCAAGACCTTCGTCGAGTTCCACCCCCTCGGCGTGGTGCTGGTGGCCATGCTCGGCCTGGGCGTCGCCGAACACACCGGCTTCATCGGCGCGCTGTTGCGCGCGATCTTGGCGATCACTCCGCGTCAACTGCTGACGCCCTCCCTGGTCCTGGTGGGCGTGCTGAGCCACATCGCGGTCGATGCGGGCTACGTGCTGGTGATCCCCCTGGGGGGCATCATCTTCTACGCCGCCGGCCGTCACCCCTTGGCGGGCATTGCCGCGGCCTTCGCGGGCGTGTCGGGCGGATTCTCGTGCACCTTCTTCGTGCCCTCCAGTCTGGACCCGCTGCTGTCCGGCATGACCCAGACCGCGGCCCAATTGCGCGATCCGGCGGTCCTGGTCAACCCGCTCAACAACTATTTCTTCACCACCGCATCGGCCTTCCTGGTGGTCCTGATCGGCTGGGCGATCACGGATCTGGTGATCGAAAAGCGTCTGCGCAGCACGAAGGTCGACGGCGACCCTGCGGAACTGCCCACCATCCAGCCCCTGCAGGCCTCCGAGAAGCGCGGCCTGCTGCTGGCCCTCGGGACGATGCTGCTTTCGGTCGCCCTGCTCGCCTTCTCGTTGCTGCCCGCGGACTCCCCCTGGCGCCTGGCCGACACCGGCAAGCTGACCGATTCGAAGGCCCCGCTGATGCAGGCCATCGTGGGCCTGATCTTCCTGTTCTTCCTGCTCCCGGGTGCCGTCTACGGCTATGTCTCGGGCAGCGTCAAGAACCACCGCGACATCGTGGCCGGCATGACCAAGTCCATGAGCGGCATGGGCTACTACCTGGTGATGTCGTTTTTCTGCGCCCAGTTCCTGTACGCCTTCGGGCAGAGCAATCTGGGCGCGCTGGCGGCGATCAAGGGCGCGAATCTGCTCAAGGAGCTCGGTTTGCCCCTCGGCGTGACCCTGGTGGGCATCGTATTCCTGACGGCCACGGTCAACCTGCTGATCGGCTCGGCCTCGGCCAAGTGGGCCCTGCTGAGCGCGATCCTGGTGCCGATGCTGATGGAGCTGGGCGTGTCCCCGGACCTGACCCAGGCCGCCTACCGCGTGGGCGACTCCTCGACCAACATCATCACGCCCCTGATGGTGTATTTCCCGCTGATCGTGATCAATTGCCAGCGCTACGTGAAGTCCACGGGCATCGGCACGCTGGTCTCCTTGATGCTGCCGTACTCGATCAGCCTGCTGGTCCTGTGGAGCGCTTTCCTGCTCGGCTTCTGGGTCCTCGAGATCCCCCTGGGAGTCGGCGCGAGCTACCGCTACGGCAATCCCTGACCGCCGCGGATCCGGTCGCCCGGCCGCCGCGCTCCCGGCCTAAACCGGGAGGCGGCGGCGCCCCCCGGCGCGGGGCAGCGATCCGCGCAGCCTCGCTTCGAGCGCGGCCGGCGGGGCTCCCGCGGCGTCAGGCCGCCAGGGAAGGCAGCTCGAACAGCTCCGCACCCTGGGCCAGGCCCGGATCGAGGCGCAGCACCAGCCGGGTGTCGCTCAGGCCTTCGGATTCGACGAACAGCTCGGCGCGCAAGAGGCGCGCTTCGCCCTTGGCCAGCGCCAGGTGCAAGCGCGGGTGGCCTTCGGCAAAGGGCTCGAAGAAGCACTGGGCCGCCACCGGGTCCAGGCTGAGGCCCGGCAAGCGCAGCTCGAAACGCAGCATCGAGCCCAGCAACTGGTTGCGGTTCTCGAGGCCGACCTGCATCTCGACGCCCCGCGGTGCGATCGCCAGGGCCCCTTGCAGCAGATGGTCCAGGAGCCGCCGCAGGTGCGGTCCGTCGAGGCTCGAGCTGCGCGGCAAAGGCCCGCTGGGGCGCACCGAGCAGGGCTTGCCCAAGCGCACTGCCGAACGGCTCCAATCCGCCCGGCAATCGCTGAGCAGATCGGCCAGATCGCATTCGGCCGCGCGCGCCACCAGCCGATTGGCGTCCAGCTCGGCCAGCAGCAGCACCTCTTCGAGCAAGCGCTCCAGGTCCCCGGCGCGCGGCAGCAGGCGCCGCAGCTCGGAGCGCTCGAGACTGCCCTCCCCCGCCATAGCGCAGGCCTGCTCCAGGTCCTGGCGCAGATCGGCGACTCCGCGGCCGAACAGCTTGCCGGCGCGCACGATGAAGTCGGTCTTGCCCTGGGAGAAGGCCTCGGCCATGGCCTTGTCGGAGGACAGGGCGCGGTTCACGGTCTCGAGCGAGGCCGCGTAGGCGCGCACCTCCTCGAGGTGGTTCTGATTGCAGCGCGTCACGTACCACTTCTCCAGCAGGGCCCCGGCCAGCTGCTGGACCTCGATCGGATCGAAGGGTTTCTTGAGGATCAGCAGCCGATCGGAATGGCCCAGATGGCGCAGCATGTCCGCATAGCTGTAGTCGGAGTAGGCCGTGCAGATCACCGCCTGCAGCTCGGGGTCCGCTTCGAACAGGTGCTGCAGGGTGACGATGCCATCCCAGCCCGGGGGCATGCGCACGTCGACGAAGGCCAGCGCGAAGGGGCGGCCCTGCTGGCGCGCTTGCTGGACCAGCTTGAGCGCCTCCTGGCCCTGCAGCGCCGAGCTGATCTCGTAGGGCAGGTCCCCGCCTTGGGTCGGGCTCGGCTGGCCGGGCTTGGAGCCACCCAGGAAGTCGCTCAGCAGGTCGTCGACCTCCGCCGAGGCCGGCGCCTGGCCAGCCAGGATCTTCTTGAAGTCGTCGTGGATCGCGGGATTGTCGTCGATCAGCAGGATGCGCTGGTTGCGTTCGACTTGCATGGGGGGTCAGGCGGCCTGCGCCGCTCCATAGGGGAACTCGAGCACGAATTCGGCGCCCCGACCGGGGCCCGCGGAAGAAGCGCGCAGGACGCCGCCCAACTCGCCGGCCGAATTGGCCGCCGAGTGCAGGCCGAAGCCATGGCCGTTGCGCTTGGTGGTGAAGCCGTGATTGAAGATCTTGGCCAGGTTCTCTGGGGCGATGCCCACGCCGTTGTCGCGCACGGCGATGGCCACCCGGCCGCCGCCGCGCGGCTCGACGGAAAGCTCGAGGCAGGGATCCTGCTGGGCCGCGTCGTCCATGGCTTGGCGCGCGTTCTGGATCACATTCACCAGGATCTCGAGCACCTTGTGCCGATCGACCGGGGCCGGCGGGATCTCGGCGAAGCGGCGCTCGATCCGCAGGCGTCGGAATTCGCCGGCCGCGCGCCCGGTCATGGCCAGGGCCTCGTCGATCAGCTCCGGCAGGTGCGTGATCTCGCGCAGGCTGACGCGGGTCGCATAGGTTTGCTGGGAAGCGACCAACTCCTTGATGTGGCCCAGGCCGCCGTTGAGGGCCGAAAGCTCGGCCAGGGCCTGCTGACGCTCCTGCTCGAGCCCCCCGGCCAGCGCCTTGAGCAGCGGCACGAGCTTCTTGCCGCGCGCATCTTCGCTGACGAATCGGCCCAGGTCGGCTTGATGCTCCTCGAGCAGCTGCGCCACCAGGGTCAGCTTGGCGCCCTGCCCGCCCTTGAGCAGGTTCTCGAGCAGCGTCCCGGAGACGCCGACCGAGTTGAGCACGTTGCCGACGTTGTGCAGGATGCCCGTGGCGATCTCCGACATGCCGGCCGCGCGGGCCGTGTCGACCACGGCCTTGCGGGAGGCAGCCAGTTTCTCGAGCATCCGATCGAACTCCCGCCCGAGGCTGCCCAGCTCGTCGCGGCGCTGTGAGGCGATGCGCAGGGTCGTGTCGTCGGTGCGGCCGATGTGTTCGGCGTGGCGCGTGAGAATGGCAATCGGAGCCAGGACAGTGCCTTGTAGGGTGCGCAGCAGAACGAGCAGCAATAGCAAGCCTGCGCCAACCGTGGACAGAAGCGCATAATTGAGCACCCGGCTGCCCTGCAGTGTGATCGGTCGCGGCGCCTGACCATGAGCCACCAGAGCCGGCTGCGCGCGCAGGTCGGGCACCACCGCGAAGGCTTCCAAGCGGCGCTCGTCGATGGGTCGCAGCAGCGGTACCGCGGTCGAGGTCAATTCGTCGAACAGCTCGGCCGGCACCCGCTCACGTGCCTCGTCCAGGCTCCAGAAGTCGACCTGCAGTCCGAGCCGGACCGACAGGCCATCCATCTCGTTAGGACCGAGCAGTCGCCCCAGGATCATTCGCCCGAGGGGCCTCGTGTGGTCCTCGGGGCTGGCCACGGCCGCCGAAGCCACCACCAAAGGGCCCAATTCGCTCGCCAGGAATCCGGACACCGGAGCCATCGGATCGACGCTGGCGCTGCGGCCGTCGATGGCGCCGAGCAGCGGATGGCCGACCGCCCAGCGCCCGCGCACGAAGTCCTTGAGCCGCGGCGCTTCGCCGCCTTCCCGGGGCACCAACTGGCTGTGCAGGACCTGGCCGTCCTGGGCCACGATCCAGACCAGATCGAGCCGTCCGTCGGCGAAGACCGCCGGCGGAAAGTAGTCCGACAGGAAGGCTTCGTCTCCGCCTGCGAAGAACCGGGGCAGGCGCGGCACACGAGCCAGGGCGCTGGCTTCCCGGGCGAGCTGCTCCGCTTCGGCCTCGATGGCCGCCAGCAGGCGGTCCAGGTCGGCGCGCGCGGCCTGCCGCTCCAGGGCTCCGAAGCTGGGCGCCAGGATGCGGCGTTGCACTGCGTGGTCGAGCAGCGCATAGACCAACACCACGGGCGCCAGCACCGCCAGGATCTTGGAGCGCAGCAACATGAGCGGCGGTCCTCAGGCGGCGTCGCGCCGCGGCTCTTCTTCCGAGCTCGGCTGCTCGAGTCGTAGAGGCCGCGTGGCTGCGTTGATCGCGTGGCATAAGTCCTGCAGCTGGTCCCTGCGCCGCAGGCGGCAGTCCGGCGGACGCTCGCCGCGTGCCACCTGCTCGAGGAAGCGCTTCATGCGATAAAGCGGACCTGCGATCCTGAAGGTGGAGTGGATGCCGATCCAGAGCACCAGGGGGAACAGCAACAAAGCGCTGACGCCGAGTGCCTTGAGAAGTCCCGATGACCCCTGCTCCAGAATCAGAGCGTTGTTGTAGGGTAGCGATGCGGCGAGCTCGGCGAGCAAGCTCGAGAAGAGCACGTACTGGAGTCCAAGGGCGATTGCGGCGATGGCGGCACTGGTCGCAACCAGCCGTAACTGCAGGGCCGGTTGGATCAACTTGACCCGACGGCGCTTGAATCCGGACTGGCGCTGGGGAGCAGGCATGATGACCAGGGATTGGGAGACCCCTCTGGATCGGCCTCCGCTAGGGGGGCTTCTTGATCGGAACCCCCAAATGTGCTGGCGGCAACCCACGGGCCCCTGGGCCAGCCAGGCCTCCCGGGCCGCCATCGAACCCCGGCTGGAGTTCAGCCCTTGGACCGCCGGGGGCCGCCCCCGCCGCAAGGCGACCCCGTGCCCTACGAAGGGCAAGGCAACCCAGCGCCGGGGTCCTCGTGGCCGGCTATCGAACAGCGCCTGTCGGCCGGCGGCCTACCGGTCGAGCCCGGGGACCGCTGCCCATCAGGGCAGGCCCAATTCTTCCCGCCAACGACGGACTTCGGGGGGCAGACTCAGGCCGGTGATCGAGCACAAGGTCTGACAGGCCACGTCCCTCAACCGCTGGTCTGTGGTTACCTCCATCAGCTGAAGCAAGCGCGGCACGGCACGGCCGGAGCCGAGGGCCGAGAGCGCCGCACAGGCCTGTAGGCTCATGGTCTGGTCCCCGCGATCAAAAACCGAGCAGACCTGCTGGCTCCAGCGATCGCGGGCCAGCCGCTGTTCCGAGATCTCCCTCAAAAACAATGCCACTTGCCCTGCGTCTCCAGAATGTAGGGCCTCCTGGGCCAGTTGCCCGCGGGTGCGCTCCCAGACCTGGCTGCGCTCCAGAATTCGATCCCAGAACTGCAGGTCGGAGCGGATGCGCAAACCGCTGAAGGATTCGAGAGCCTGATGAGCCGCAATACGCTGGATGCGCCGGGGGGCCCTCAGGGCGGAGACCATCAGCGGCAGGCTAGCCTCATCCCTGGCGATGCCGAGGGTTGTCAGCGCTTGACCCGCGATCGCCTCCGACCCGCTGGACACCAGACCGCGAATCAGCTCGAGGTGACGCTCCTCGACCCACTCCGAGTGAAGGCCCCACTGCTTGCCCAACCGGGAGATCAGCGAGGGGTCCAGGGCTTCGTCCTTGCCCAACAGACGCACGAACAGGAGGCACAACTCGCGGCAAGGATGGGCTTCTGCCCCCAACAGGCCGGCCTCCTGCCGGGCCGCGTCGAGGCCGGGCAGGATCGCGGCCAGTCGCAGGCAATCGGCGGGCGCGGGGGCCAAGAGGCATGCGACCAGGACCTGCAATTGATCGCCTAGCCCCTCGTAGGCACTGGTGCAGCCGTCGGCCCATTGGAAGGCGATAGCCAGGTCCTCGAGCCGCGCACAGGTCCCCAGGAACGAGAGCCCGGCCCGACGCTCCTCTAGCGAGGGCTCGGCAGCGAGACGGGCAGACAAGAAAGGCAGCACTACCGGCCTGCCGAGTTCCCGGACCAGGGCCAGCAGACGGTTCTTGGCCTGCTCATCGAGGGACCGAGCCGGCCCCGCATCTCGAGCCGGAAGTCCTTTGTTCGCCAGGACCTCGAACAGCTCCGGGAGCGGCTGAGCCCCCGCTCGCAGCACCTCGGTCCGAGCCCGGGCCTGCTCCTCGCCCGTGCACCACAGGGCGGCTTCCAGGCCCGTGGGCCGCTCCTCGACGACCGAGCCCGCGGGGACCTGTATGAGCCTAGCAGCCGTGGCCGGCAGAGCCAATGAGCCGCTCCAGGTCAGCGAAGTCGCGATCGAGAACAGGAGTGCCGTCAGCATAGGTAGAAGCCCAAGCCCCCCCTTACATCGGCAGCGCGAGCCCCGAATCCCAAGCGATCTGGACCCAATCGACACACCGGTGCGGAGCCAGGTCCAGCCTGCCCCGAGGTCCGATCAGCGCTTCCGCGGCTTGTCGTCATCAATGTTGTCATCCACCCGACCCGGCGGGCGCTTGATCTTGGCGAACAGAGCCTCTGTGCTAGGAATGACATCCAAAACGGTGCCCAATTTTGAGGACTTGAGCTTGGAGCGATCACCGCGTAATGTCATGATTTCGGCAGTTTCAGGTGAGATGAAACGGACAATCTCCTCGATCGGTATCTCGGAATCGCCGATCAGCGGAGGCTCCTGACCCAAACTAGAATAGTAGGCCTGGGGATCGTATTCGACCGGTTTGGCGATGGATTCGGGCACTGCCAACAAGCGCCAATTCATCGAATGGTAGCCGACATGAGCGAGTCCATATAAAGTCAAAAGCGGATCGTGTTCGAGCTCAGAGCGATTCCCGATCACGAGGGTTTTTGAAGCAATCGCACCCTTGAAAACGCAGAAGTCAGGCAAAGCCACATTGGACTCCGGAGCATAGATCTGCCCGGTGAAGGGAGAGTTGGTTTCGAAGCGGAAGCGGTCAACAGCGGTATCGGCCGGGTCTACTCCGCTCATCTGGATCCTGAAGTCAATCGCGCTTTCCCGTACGTTGACAACTGTGCTACCGGAGGCGAGCAAGAAACGATCTTGCACATAAAGATCAACGGGTCCAGCGGTGCCATCGACCACGATAGAACCTCCGCTATCCACCTGCAGCTGATCCACGACAACCGAAATGGGCCCCACCAGTCTCAAGACCCCACGGTCTCGGATTCGGAGCAGATTCGTACGGGTATCGATGCCGATAGTCTGGAGCCTTTTTTTGTCTATCACCAGATCCCCGGTCGACGGAAGCACTGGAACCTTGATCTCCGGTAAGTAGGCATGCTCCGGCCTCGGGGCCGAAGACCCAAGAATGGTAACACCCGCCGGGATAGTCAATGTGAAACCCGGTCCGGGACGAACATCGGCAAAGACCTGAGTCGTCTGGTATCCTGCGCCACCATGGAGCACGATTTCTGCATCGCTTCCCAGGCGAGGCACGATATCTTCAGGCAATACCGGGATGCTGTCATCGGAGCTGAGGATGGGATTTTTGCCTTTGCCTTTGCCTTTGCCTTTGCCTTTGCCTTTGCCTTTGCCTTTGCCTTCGTCGTTGTCGTTGTCGTTGTCGTTGTCGTTGTCGTTGTCGTTGTCGTTGCCTAGAGCCTCCAATGCGTCGTAATAGGCCTGCTTGTCAACGATCGTCGTTACGCCTGAGTTGACGACCAAGAGGTCTCGCCCGAAAAAGCCTTCCCGTCCAAGCGGCTTGATTTCCTTCTCGATCACCATCCCCAGGTGTTGACGCGCCTGCCCCTGGATTCCGTAACTGTCCAATCGAAGCAAACCGGTCTCGTCTTCGAGCAGCTCGGTGTACACGAAGCCTTCACCGAAAGCAGCCGGTTCCTTTTCGCTTCCAATGCAGCCGCTGCCCTCGCGCTGCATCGAAGCGAAGGCCTCGGCCAAGGCCGCTTCTGCCAAGTAGAACGCGCGTTTCTTGTCATTCTCGGTCTGAAGACGCGTTAGGTTGCTGCTCTGCAGTTGCAGGCTGACAGCGGTCAGGGCACCTACGCCGATCACCACGGCCAAGGACGCCATGAGGGCGCTGCCTCGACGATGCTCAGTGCAAATCGAATTCAACCCAATCCCGTTCATCGGTACGATGCTCATGATTCAATTGCGGAAAGCGGCGCGGGTCTCCGCGCTTGCAACCAGTTCTTTGCCCGACCGAGAGTCCTTTTTGAGGGTCAAGCGAATCAACACGCTGTTCTTCTCGATGTTGAAGGAGAGTCCATGCTCGTCGACCAGTCCATTGCCATTGTCGTCCTCTGCGTTTGCGCCCAGCTCTTCCTTGAGGAACTCGCTGACGTTTCTAGCCCAGACGATGTGCTTTTCTTTCGCCCCCCCAGGGTTGCTGGTCCGGAGCACCTCGGCTGCGTCTGAATCCAACCAGATACGTGCTAGATCCGAAAGCACTTCGACCCCATCCTCGACCCCTAGCGAGGTCTGATAGTCGATGCTCGAGCTGAAGTTTGGGGCCTTGTTTTGTGGAATCGTGACCTCCTGGTCGGCCTCCATCATCTCGATAACCAGACGGTTCAAGACTTGGGATGCAGTAAGTTCTAGGTCGACTTGCTCCTGGTTTAAATCCGAGGCTTTCTTGGTAGTGTCGATCAACATCGTGGTGTTGACCAACAATACCGTAATCAGGCCCAAAGCGAGTAGACCCTCGATCAATGTGAATCCGGCTAATTCACGAGAGATTTGGGGATAACGGCGCATGGCAGTCAGCCCCTCACAAACATGGTGTAGAGCGAATAGCTGCGCAGGGTCACGCCATACTGCCACTCGATGCGGATTTCGACCGGCAGAACAATCGCGTCTGCAGCCACATTCTCGGTCCCGATGACCCCATCGAAGTTTAGGTCACGAGGCATGCCGAGCTTTCGGTCGGTGATGTCCTCGCGCAACTGACCATTGATCTCTGGAAACCGAACCCGGCCGCACAGGCCGTCCACGTCGTCGATGGCCGCCGACAGCCCGCGCACGAAGAAGTTGGCGCCATTGGCGGTACCCGGTCCCAGCGGATCGTCGGCCGGATTTTGGTTGTAGGTCGAGAAAAGATCCTCGAAGCTCGCCGTACGCATCAGCTCCACCTGGGCCCGGGCAGCTTCAGAGGCCAGGGCCTGCTGGAGTTGCAACGGCACCATCGCGGACGTCGTTGCCACCATTCCGCTCAGCATGCTGACCGCCACGGTCAGGACCACCAGGACCAACATCATCTCCACCAGGCTGAAGCCCGCCCGGGCCATTGGCCTAGGCTTCGAGCGCGACCAGGCCCGAAGCGAGGGCGGCTGACTGGCAGGAAGCAGCATTTTCTGGGCAGGGCCCGAAGGCTTTGAAGGTTATTTCGGCCCCGGGTGGTGGCCATCTAGAGTCCTCCCGGGTTGTTCTTCGCGCCGCCCCCGCAGGCCTGCGCGGGGAGTCAGCCGGTCCGGCCCGACAGCCGCGACCGAGCCCCTGGCGCTACCCTGGTAGCGATCCGGTCGACCCCATCGCCGCGCTAGCCCCCAAGCGCGACGGCCCTGCCGTTCGCACACCAGCCGCACTGCTTCCATGACCGAACCGGAAAGTTCTTCCCGTCGCAAGCTATTGGTCGGTGGAGCCCTGGCGCTCGCCAGCTGTTCGCCCGGTGCCAAGGGCGGAGCTGCCGCAGCAGTTGTGACCCAACCGCGGATCATGTGGAGGCTGGCCTCCAGTTTCCGCTCCAATCTGGCGGCCATGCACGGCGCCGCGGTGCGCCTTTCGGAGCGCATCGAAGCGGCCACCGAGGGTCGCTTCACCCTGCGCGTGCACCAGGCCGACGAGCTGATGCCTCCCATGGCGGTGCTGGATGGCGTCCAGAAGGGCTCGGTCGAGGCCGGCCAGACCGCGGGCTACTACTACATGGGCAAGGATCCCACGCTGGCCTTCGAGACCGGCGTGCCCTTCGGCCTAGCCCCGCGCCAACAGCAGGCCTGGCTGCACGAGGGTGGCGGGCTCGCGCTGCTGCGGGAGCGCTACGCCCGCTTCGGCGTGATCAACTTCCCCGCCGGGAACACAGGGGTGCAGATGGGCGGTTGGTTCAATCGGCCCGTGCGCTCGCGCGAGGACCTGCGCGGCCTCAAGATGCGCATCCCCGGGCTGGGCGGGCGCGTGATGGACAGCCTGGGGGTCCTGGTCCAGAACCTGCCCGGGGGCGAAATCTATCCGGCCCTCGAGCGCGGAGCGATCGATGCCACCGAATGGGTCGGACCGTTCGACGACGAAAAGCTCGGCTTCTACAAGGTCGCGCGCTTTTACCACTATCCGGGCTGGTGGGAACCGGGCCCGGAGCTCTCGATCCTCGTCAACCGCGAGGCCTTCGAGGCGCTCCCCCGCGGCTACCAGCAGATCTTCGAAGCCGCGGTGCGCGACGCGGGCGCCTACATGCAGCAGCGCTATGACGCGGAGAATCCCGCCGCAATGGAGCGCCTGCGCGCCCAGGGCATCGAGCTGGTGCCCTTCTCGCGGGATCTGCTCGAAGCAGCCCGAGAGGCATCGGAAGGCCTGCTCGAGGCCGAGGCCGGGGCCGATCCGGAGTTCCGCCGCATCCTGGACCATTGGCGCGACTTCAGGCGCCGCAGCTTCGCCTGGTTCGGCCTGGCCGAACGGGCTTACGCGGAATTCAGCTTCCGTTGAGAGGCCGCGGTCGGCCCAGCGCCGGGCGAGCGCCGTGTCCACGCCCGTGCAGGCGGGCCGGGGGCCGGATCGGTCTCCCCGTCTGGCCCCGAGGACGAAGCCCAGGCGACGGGCCCGCCAGGATCGAGTTAGCTCGAGAAGCGGGCCCGAACAAGAACCGAGCGCTGGACTTCGCCGCGCGCCCTGGGCAGTTGGGCGCTTCGGCGCAGCAGCGCTCGGTCCACGGTCTCGCAGGGGTCCCGGCCAGGCGGATCGACCCCGTGGCCTGCCCCCCGGTCGGGCGGATCAGCCGCGGTAGTTCGGCACGCTCGGGTCGACCTGGGCGCGCCAACCATCCAGGCCGCCCTTCATCGAATACACGTTCTTGAAGCCGTGCCCGATGAAGTAGGCGGCCACGTCCATGCTGCGGGCGCCGCTCTTGCAGGTGAACACGATCTTCGTGTCCTTGGGCAGGTTCATGTACTGGTCCGAATCGTCGTAATCGAGCGGTTCGGCTTGGGCGATCGCGCCCAGGCGGATCTCGTGGGGCGGGCGCACGTCGATGAAGCGGAAGCTCTCGCCTTTGTCGAGCCAGGTCTTCACGTCCCGGGGCTCGACGCTCATCTGGGCGTCCAGCTCATGGGAGGCGTAGAGGAACTTGATCACCTCGTTGACGTCGAGGATGTTGTGGTCCTTGCAGACCTTGGCCAGGGTGTCCGTGGGCTGGAAGCCGCAGGACGAACAGCCGCCGACGTGGTAACGCTGGAACAGCGCGCGCTGGGCGGACGGGATCGCCTGCAGCAGGGCCGCCATGGTCATGTCGGGGGTGATCCGGGGAGCGGTGGCCTGTTGAGTGGTCACGGTGAGGGTCGGAGGCGGTTGAAACTTGGACAGCAGCTCGACGGCTGGATCGTCAATTCTAACGTAGGCTGGAGAGTTAGACCAGGGCAAGCTCCCAGATTCTGGAACTCGAGCGGCTCGCCGGCCGCCCCGATTTCCGCCCCAAGGGCCTTCTGGCAGGCCCAGGAAGGCCGTTTACCGGCCCCCAGGGTGCTTCCCGGGGGAGGGCGAACCGGC
>JBIKLM010000302.1:0-5510 GCA_044359835.1 Planctomycetota bacterium | reverse complement strand
GGCCGCAGATGCTTGGCTCGTCGCTGCGCGCCAATTTCTTCCCAGCTTCTGAGAGCCCGCAAGGGGCCCGGCGCAGGAGCGAAAAATTTGCGGGTCGGGTTGGCCTGCGGGGGGCTCGCCTCCGGGCCATTGCGGAGTCGGAGGAAAACTGCGGCCAGCCGGCGGCCTGGCGGGGCGCTCGCGGACCAGCGGGCGATTCGAGCTCCGCCCGCCGCTTCGCGGCCAGTCCGATCGCTGCCGGAGCCGAAGGAGATCCGTGCTTCGGCCCGCGCCCGACCCCATGACCCGCTCGGTCTCTCCCGGTTCCCCGCGACAAGGCGCCAGCTCCGCCCCGGCGCTGCGCTTCGGCGTGCTGCACCTGATCCTGACCGGCATCGCGATCACCCTGGGGGTCTTCTCGGCCGCGGTGATCGGCATCCGGCACATCGCCGGCGGGGTCGAGCTGCTCGCTTCGCGCGACCTCGAGAACACGCGCCACGTGGCCGAGATCGTGTTCTACGACGAGGTCTTGACCATGTCCGCGCGGCTTGCGGCGGCCACCGGGGAGCGCGCCTGGATCGATCGTTACCACGCCTTCGAGCCCAAGCTGCTGGCGACCATCGAGCGCTCCCAGAGCCTGGCGCCCGACGCCTACGCCCTGGCGGCCACCGACGAGACCAGCCTGGCCAACGAGGCCCTGGTGGCCATGGAGCTGGAGGCCTTCAACCTGGTGCGCCAGGGGCAGCGCGAGGCGGCCTACGAGCTGCTCTCGAGCCCCGAGTACCTGCACAAGAAGTCCGTGTATACAGCGGGGATGGAGGCGGCCGAATCGGCGATCACGCGCTCGGTCGAAGGGCGCTCGAGCGAGCTGCTGACCTGGCTCAAGGCCTCGCGCACGATCTCGGTGGCCGCGCTGCTGACCCTCTCGCTGGCCTGGGTCTGCCTGCTGTCGATGGCGCGCCGCATGCTGGCGGCCCAGCGCCAGAGCGAACAGGACCTGGCCGCGGCCCGGGACCGGGCCGAGGCCGCCATGCACGCCAAGGCCGAGTTCCTGGCCAACATGAGCCACGAGATCCGCACGCCGCTCAACGGCGTGATCGGGATGAACGAGCTGCTGTGCGGCACGCACCTCGAAGAGACCCAGCGCCAATACGCCGACAACATCCGCGCCTCGGGCGAGGCGCTTCTGCACGTCATCGACGACGTGCTCGACTACAGCAAGATCGACGCCGGCAAGCTCGAGATCGAGGCGATCCCCTTCGATCTGACCACGCGCATCGAGGACGTCGCCGCGCTGATCGCGCCGCGCACCGCCGCCAAGCGCGTCGAGCTGCTGGTCGAGGTCGACGCGCGCCTGCCCGCCCAGGTGATCGGCGACCCGGGTCGGCTCGGCCAGGTGCTGCTGAACCTGCTCGGCAACGCGGCCAAGTTCACCTCCGCGGGCGAGGTGCGGCTGAAGGTCGAGCCCCTCGAAAGGGCCGCGCTCGACCCCGCCCAGCCGCTCTGGATCCGCTTCGAGATCGCCGATTCGGGCATCGGCATCCCGCCCGACCGCCTGCCCAAGCTGTTCGCACCCTTCGAGCAGGTCGATGCCTCGACCACGCGCCGCTTCGGCGGCACCGGGCTCGGCCTGGCGATCTCCCGCCGGCTGGTCGAGCTGATGGGGGGGCGGGTGTCGGTCGAGTCGCGCCTGGGGGTCGGCAGCCGCTTCCGCGTGGAGCTGCCGCTGCCCGCGCTGCCGGATGCCTGGACGCCGGCCTCCGCCCCGAGCGTGGTGCCCGCGGGGCTGCCCGTGCTGCTGGCGGACGATCATCCCGAGGCGCGCTCGATCTTGCTCGGCCAGCTGCGCGCCCTCGGCGCGGTCGCCGAGGGGCTGGAGAGCGGCGAGGCGCTGCTCGAACGGCTGCGGGACGCCGGCCCCTCCGAGCGGCCGGCCCTGGTGATGCTCGACCTGCACCTGGGCGGCATCGACGGGATCGAGACCGCTCGGCGGCTGCGATCGCTGCCCGGCCTGGACGACCTGCCGATCGTGCTGTTCAGCGCCGACCCCCAGGGCGCTGGGGCGGAGCAGGCCGGCATCGCCGCTCGGCTGCTGAAGCCGATCCGCCGCCGCGAGCTCGAGCGCACCCTGGCGCGCCTGGCCCGCCCCGGCGGGGTCTGGGCCTCGGCCGCATCCAAGCTCGAGGTCGCCGCCGCCCCGTCGGTGCTGGCCGGGCGCCGCGTGCTGGTGGCCGAGGACAACCTGATCAACCAGCGCGTGGTGCGGGCCCTGCTCGAGCGCGCCGGCATCGATGTCCGCCTGGCCAACGACGGGCGCCAGGCCCTAGAACTCGAGAACCAGGACGCCTTCGACCTGATCCTGATGGATTGCCAGATGCCGATTCTGGACGGCTACGAGGCCACCCGCTCGATCCGCCAGCGCGCCCGCCAGCTCGGCCGGCCGGCGGTGCCGATCCTGGCGCTGACCGCCCACGCCCTGGAAGGCGAGCGCGAGCGCTGCCTGGAGGCCGGCATGGACGGGTACCTGACCAAACCGATCCGCTCCGCGGCCCTGTACGCGGCCCTGCTGGAGCAGCTCTCCGGCCGGCCGCCCCAGGCCGCGCCGCAAAGGCGCGCGGCCTGAGCTCGGCGCGCCCGGGAACCGACCCTCGAAGCGCGGGATCCGCGGCCCGCGCTCGCCAGACCGCGGAGCGCCCACCGACGGGCGGGGCCGGCGCGGCGGCCTGGTTCGGCCGGGCCGGGTTTCGCAAGCGCCCTTTTTGATTCAGCGCGACGCTGGGATTCGCCGATCCAGGCGGCAGGGCTCGTTGCCCCCGTTCGCCCATGCGCCGCCAAAAACTCGTCTTGGCCGAATTCCAGCTGCGGCTGGTCCTCTTGGTGGCGGCCGCAGCCGGCGTGGCCGCGGGCGTCCAGGCCCTGATGCTCGACCAGGCCATCGGCATCGTGGCCAAGACCCTGCCGAACGATGCCTCCCTGCTGGAAGCGGAACTGCCCGGGCTGATGGCCCGCGCCACCCTGGGCACGCTGGCCTTGCTCTTCCCGCTGCTGTACTTCCTGGCCCTGGCGGTCAGCTTCCGTTTCTGCGGCCCCCTGGTGCGCCTTCGGCGCTTCTTGAGCGCGGTCGAGTCCGGGGAGCAGGTGGAGCCGTGCAGCCTGCGCCGCGGCGATCGGCTCCAGGATCTGTGCGCGATGCTGAACCTGGCCACCCTGGAGCAGCGCGCGGAGAACGGACGCCGGGCGGCTGAGCGGGACGCGGCCGGGAAGCCCGGCGAGCGCGGTTCCGAGCAAGCGGTGGCCTGAGGGCCCGGGCCCGAGCGGCCAGCGCAGAGCGCGGGTCCGCCTTCCGGTTTCAACGCGAGTGGTTCGCTGCGGTCGGCGTGGGCCTCGAAGCCCGTGCACCGGCGCTCGCGGGCCGGCCAGCAGGCCGGTGGCCCCAAGGCCTGCGGTCGGTCGAGCCCTTCAGCTGCCCGCCGGGGCGGGCGCTTGCTTGTCTTGCTTGGCTTTTTCGAGCTGGCGCTCGAGGGTCCGGCGGTTGTTCTTCGAGTCGCGCAGTGCGATCTGCACGACATCCTTGGTTTCGGGATCGAGGCCGCCGGCCTCCAGGAGCCGGTTGGCCTCGACCGTGGCCTCGGCGTACAGCGCCAGGGCCCGCTCGAAGTCGCGGCGCAGGTTGTAGTGCAGGATCACGGCGGTGTCGTTCAGGTAGGCCGGATTCTTGGGCTCGAGCGCCAAGGCGCGCTCGTAGGCCTCCAAGGAGGCTTCCCATAGGGCCTGGATCTCGGCCCGCTCTTGCTCGGCGGGGTCCTCGGCTTTGAGCTTGGCCATGCGCTGGTCGCCCTCGTCGCGCTGGAACAGGCCCAGGTTGTTCCAGAAGCGCGAGGTTTCCGGCCGCGCCGCGCACAGCACGCGGGTCAGAGCCGCCGCGCGGTCCAAGCGCCCCGCGTTCACGGCCGCGCCCACCAGGAATTCGACGCGCAACAGGTCCCGGTCGTCGCCGAGCATCTGGGCCAGCCCTTCCGGCGAGCGCTGGAAATAATCGAGCAGGTGCTCGCTGGCGCGCTCGTACTGCTGCTCGTCGTAGGCCAGTTGGGTCAGGTAATAGAGCGAATTCAGATAGGCCGGATACTTGGCCAGGGCGCTCTCGAAGGCCGCCGTGGCGCTGGCGCGCTGGTCGGGCTGGCCCTGGCCCCAGAGGGCGAAGCCGAGCCACCATTGGGTGGTCGCGTCGCGGGGGTCCTGCTCGCCGTAGCGGGCCACGAACTGGGCGGAGCCGTCCCGGCAGGCCGCCACGAAGCGCTCGTCGCCCAGGGTGCCGCGCAGGGCCGCGAAATCGACCAGGCTCGGATCCAGGCCGATCGCGCGGGCGTAGGCCCCTTCGGCGCGGCCCTGGTCCTGGGCGAAGGCGTGCGCGTTGCCGAGCTGGTAGCACAGGTCGGCGGCGATCTGCCGCTGGCTGGGCTCGCTCGGATCGGCGCCCAAGAGCGCCAGGGCGGATTCGAAGGCCGAGACCGCCTCGGCGCACAGCGGCGCGCGGCGCGCTGCATCCGCCTCGGAATTGCCCAGCGCGGCGACCTGGCCGAGCAGCGCCCGGCCGAGCAGGCCCGCGGCTTCGATCGAGTTCGGCTCCAGCGCTAGGGCTCGGCGCGCGGCGGCTTCCCCGGCGGGATGGCGCCCGAGCTGACGGGCGACCCGCGCCAGCGGCAGGTGCGCATCGCGATAGCGCGGATTGTCCGCTTTGCTGACCGGCTCCAGGGCGTTGAAGGCGTCCTCCAGCATCAGGCCGACCCCGGAGGCGCCGCGGGCCAGGGCTTCGCTGGCCAAGGCTTCGAGGGCCAGGGCCTGCAGGTAGGCCTCGTCGGGCCCGGCCTTGCCCTCGCGGCGCAGGCGCGAGAGCTTGCTCAGCAGCGCTTCGTGCTCGCCCTCGGCGATCTCCAGGCGGCTCAACCAGAACCGGCTTTCGATCCCGCCGCGGTCGAGCTCCGCGGCGCGCTCGAAGGCCGTGCGCGCTTCCGCCAGGCGGCCGGCCGCCAGGGCGGCGCGGCCTTCGGCGACGGCCTGGGCCAGATCCTGTTCGCGGGCGGCGCTGCGCTGCGCCGCCGGCGCGGATTCCACGGCGGGCTGCGGCGCGGCCGAGGCGCTCGCGGCGGCCAGGACCAGGGACAGACAGGCAGCGGACCAGGGCAGGGCGAGACGGCGCATGGAATCGGCGGGGTGGGGGACCAGCGGGCGCGCTGTCCGGGGGCTCTGATCGCCGCTCGGACGGGGCCTGGATTGGATGGTTTCTAGAGCCGGTTCATCCGGCGGCCGGGCCGCCGTGGAATGTTTTGCAGGATAGGTCCGGCGGCCGCGGGCCGCACCGGCGCGGCCGCGCTGGAACCGCGCCTGCGGCCCGGATCGGCCCCGGGGCGGGACGGGTCGCGGCACGGCCGCGCCCCGCAGCGCTGCCCGCCTTGGGGCGGGCAGTGCGGCCGGCTGGCGTCGGGCGACCGGAGGGCGGTTGCGCCCCCAAAACCGGGCGGCGCGTTCATTCG
>JBIKLM010000301.1:0-5546 GCA_044359835.1 Planctomycetota bacterium | reverse complement strand
AACGTGGGCGACGAGCACTGGCGCATGGACCTCGAGCAGGGCGCCAAGGTGGCCGAGCGCGACCTGATCACCGTGGGGCTGCTGGAGCCCGGCATCTCGCGCGGCATCGACCTGCACAAGCTGCCCTACGCCTACCCGGTCTACGACCTGACCTACCGCGAGAACCTCGAGAACCTGAAGCGCGCCGTCAAGCGGGTCAAGAACCTGCGCACCACCGGGCGCCAGGGCCTGTACCGCTACAACAACATGGACCACTCGATCGCCATGGGCCGGCGCATGGCCAAGACGCTGGCCAAGGGCGTCGACGCTCGCGCCGACGACGTGGCCGCTGGCCAGGAGTACTTCGGTTGATCGAGCTGCCCGGGCTGGCCCGGCCGGTGGCCGCGGACAGCCTGGAGGACGTCGCTTGCGGGCTGTGCGGCAGCCGCGAGCGCTCCCTCCACTTCAAGGACGGTCCCTTCAGCGTGGTGCGCTGCGGCGCCTGCGGGTTGCACTATGTGACCCCGCGGCTCAAGCCGGGCGCCCTGATCGAGAGCGTCTACGACGAAGGCTATTGGAGCTCCGGGGCTGCCAAGGACCGCGGCTACACGGACTATCGCGCCGACGCGCCGCTGTACCTCAAGACCTACCAGCGCCGCAAATCGGTCGTGAAGCGCCACTTCCCGCGCCCCGGCCGGGTCCTGGACGTGGGCTGCGCGGCCGGCTACTTCCTGTCGGTGCTCCAGGGCGAGGGCTGGCAGGTGGTCGGCTACGAGCCCTCCGACGCGATCCGCGCCCAGGCCAAGGAGCGCCTGGCCGGGGCGCCGGTCCACGGCGGCCGGCTCGAGGAAGCGCCGCTCGAGCCCGGCAGTTTCGACCTGGTCAGCTTCTGGGACGTGATCGAACACGTGCCCGACCCGGTGGCGACCCTGCGGCACGTGCGCAGCCTGCTGAAGCCCGGCGGCAAGCTCCTGATCGAGACCCAGAACATCCACAGCCGCGCGGCCCGCTGGATGGGCAAGAAGTGGCAGCACTACAAGCACGCCGAGCACATCTACCACTTCGATCCGAGCACCCTGGCGCAGCTCTTCGAGCGCGCCGGCTTCGAACAGCTTGAAAACACCCCCGCCCTGGGCGGCAAGTACGTCTCCTTGGGGTTCATCGCGGAGCGCTCCGCGCGCCTCTCGCCGGTGGCGGCCTGGCTGTGTTCGCCGCTCAAGCTGCTGGCCAGCCGCTCGGTCTACATCAACCTGTTCGACGAGATGATCGCCGTGGCGCGGCCCAAGTCCTGACGGGCGCGCCGCTCGCCGCGCTTCGGTCTCCGGGCCGCAGAGCCGCCTCCGCGGCCGCCCCGGGGCCGGCTCCAAGCCTCCCCGATTCCCCCCCTCGGCCTAAACTGGCCCGCGCCGCGGCAGCCCGCAGGCCGCCGGCGCCCGCCCCATGGACCAGATCGCGTATCGCCAATTCCTGGAGCTCGAACGCACCCACTGGTGGTTCCGCGGGCGGCGCAGCGTCTATCTGGGCCTCTTGGCGCACCTGATCGAGCGCGAGGGCCGGCCCCCGCAGCGCATCCTCGACCTGGGCTGCGGCATGGGCGGCTTCCTCGAGGGCCTGGCGCGCCTGGGCCAGCGCGTCTACCCCTCGGACATTTCCGTCGAGAGCCTGGCGACCTGCCGGCAGCGCGGCTTCGGCCAGGGTGCGGTCTCCCACGGGTACGCGCTGCCCTACCGCGATCAGAGCTTCGACCTGGTGTGCCTGTTCGACGCCATCGAACACATCGAAGACGACCGGCGCGCCATGGCCGAGATCGCGCGCGTGCTGCGCCCCGGCGGGCGCGTGTTCCTGTCGGTGCCGGCCTATCAGTTCCTGTTCGCCAACAACGACCGCGTGGCCCAGCACTTCCGGCGCTACACCCGCGGCGCCGTGGCCAGCCTGTTCGGCTCCGCGGGCCTTTCGGTCGAGCGCAATTCCCACGCCAACGTGCTGCTGTTCCCCGCGATCTTGCCGGCGGTGCTGGCGATCAAGGGCCTCGAGCGCCTGCTATCCCTCGAAGCGCGCAGCGACCACACCAACCTGTCCTGGCCGATCCCCGGATTCGTGCACGGCCTGCTGCACGCGCTGTTCGCCGCCGAGCTCCCCGGCACCCGCCGCTTCGACTGGCCCGTGGGCCACTCGATCGTGGCCTCGGCGCGCAAACCGGCCGGGACCTGAGCCGATTCCCGATGCGCGCTCAGGCGAGGGATCGGCGCGCCGCGGCGAGCCGAGCCCCGCTGGCCGCCGGAGGGCGGCCCAAAGACAGGCTGACGGGCTGGTCCGACGGCTCGGGCGCAGGCCGAGCCGTCGGAGCTGCTCGTCAGCTTCCCGCCGGTGCGGATTCGGGCGCGGCGGCCTCGGCTCCGGGCGCGGGCGCCGTGGTCTCGGCGCCGGGCGCGGGCGGGGCGCCGGGCCCTTCGCGGCGCGGATCGACCAGCACTAGGGCGAAGTCGCGCTGCAGGGCCTCGAAGGACAGCGGGCCTTCGCTGCTGAACTCGAACTGCGCCCGGGCCAGGCTCTGCTGGTAGAGGCTGTCCCACTGCTTGGCCTTCATCTTGGCGATCGGCAGGGGCCGCTTGCCGGCGGCGCGGACCAGCACGAAGCGGGTCTGGTCGAGGGTCTCGACCACCTCGCCCAGGGCGCCCTCGGCCAGGGAGTAGACCGGCGCGTGGGTGCGCAGGAACGAATGCAGCGGGTCCTCGAACTGCGGGTCTTCGCTGGCGCCGTGCTCGCGGGGCAGGAAGCCGCGCGCGAGCACGCTCAGCCCGCGCGCCGTGGCCGCGGCGGCGAAGGCCTCGGCGCTGACCGTGCGCGGCTCGAGCGGCGCCACTTCGCCCTCGGCCAGGGGCGGCAGCAGCTCGGCGGACAGGCCCTCCAGGGCGGCGCGGGCCAGCTCCTTCTGCTTGTCGGCCAGCCAGCGCTGCTCGACCTGGCCGCGGATCTCCGCGAAGGGCGGCGCGGCCGGCTCGATGCGCTGGACCAGCTCGGCCAGCAGCAGGGCCGAGCGTTCGACCACCGGCGAGCCCACCAGGGCCCCGGGCTCGCTCAGGGCGCGCAGTTGGCCGAGCAGGTAATCGCCGCCCAGGTCCGGCAGTTCGCGCCATTCCTGATCGCTGCGGGCCTGCCCGTCCGCGAGCACGAGCAGGCCGAAGCGCCCGGCTTCGGCGCCCAGCTCGAGGGTTTCGCCGGCGGCGCGCCGCGTGCGCAGGCTTTCGAGGAACACGGTCAGGTGCTGTTGCAGCGCGGCCTCGAGGGCCGCTTGAGCCTTGACCGTCTCGTAGGGCGCGTAGAGCTGCTCGGGGGCTTCGGGGTTCGGGGCCGCGAGCTTGAAGCGCCGGAAGTAGTTGCGCTTGTAGTAGCCGTCGCCTTCGACCTCGGGATCCCAGCCCTCCGGCAGCGGGAAGGCGGCCGCCAGGGCGGCGGAATCGAAGCTCGCCGGTACGGCGGGGTCGCTGGGCAGCGGGATCGCAGCCAGGCTGGCGCTGCGCTTTTCGGGCGAGTACAGGGCGCGGCGTTCCACCTCGGGGCGCTGATTCCACCAGGCCTCGAGGCCGGCGTCGTCGGGCAGCGCCGCGCGCGCGGCGTCGGCCTGGGCCGCGATCTCGACCGAGACCGCCTCGAAAGCGAACTCCGGGTACGACTCCTCCCAGGCCTTGCGCAGATCTTCCGCGGCGGGCAGGGAGCCCAGATAGCCGATCAGCTGACGGAAGCGCTCGGCGCGCAGGAAGCGGCGCAGGTTTTCCTGGAATCCGAGCACGCCGCCCGAGCCCGGCAGGCCGTCGACGCGGCGCTGGAAGTTCTGCGAGGTGCCGTAGTTGCGCACGATCTGCCCGAGCTGCTTGGCCAGCTCCGCGTCGCTGACGGTCACGCCGTGCTCGATCGCCAGGGCGTCGAGCACCACGAAGCTGGCGATCTGCTCGAGGTCCAGCTCGGGACGACGGCCGGTGGCGACCTCGAAAATCTGCGCGTAGGCGTTGGCCTCGCGCATCAGCTCGCTCTGGCGCAGGACCTGCTTGCCGAGGGTGGGATGATTCCAGGAGAGCGCCTCGGAGTCCTGGCGGTCGCCGCCGCCGCTCAGCATGTCCGGCGGCAGGATGAACACGATCAGCAGGAAGATCAGCAGGAAGATCAGGAACGCGTAGACCAGCGGGTTCTTGCCCTTGGGGGTCTTGAGCAGTTCCTCTGCCTCCAGGAAGTCCTGGGCACTCGGCTCCTGCGGGTCGAGCTCGCCCGCCGCAGCTCCAGCCGGCGGCTGGCCCCCGTCGCCGCCCCCGGGGGGCAGGGCGGCCTGGCCCGTGTTCTTGCGGGCGGGCGGACTGGAATGCTTGCGCGACTTGCTGGACATGGAAAAATCGAGACGCAGGGGCCGCCCAGCGGCCGGGGGGCGAGGAGTCTAGCGGAGCTGCCACAGGTCCGGAACCCGCGAGCCCTCCGGCGCGCTGGCCCCCGCGGGCCGGCCCCGCGTTCGCGCGGGCGCCGCCGCGCCATGGATCCCGGGGAGCCCGGATCCCGGGGAGCCCGGCGGCCACGGCGCTGAAGACGGCCCTGCCGCCGGGGTCCGCAGGGGGCTTCGCAGGCCTGAGCTCAACGCGGGCCGCTGGCCGGCGGGCCCCTCCGACCGGCGCCGGTGCGGGGCACCTGCGTCCACTTCCTCGGAGCGGTCGACCGAGTCCCGGGGCTCCTCTGGGGGTGCCCGACCCTTGGCGGGATCGGCCGGGACAGCGCGGACCGTCCACCTCCCTCTGGCCCCCCAGGGCCCCGGATTTCGGGGGCGCCGTGCCCGCCGATGCGTCTGCGGAGCGGTTCCTCGAAGCCGGCTCGCGGAGACCGGCGCAGCGCGGCCCCGGGGCGGCGATCGAGCCCAAAGCCTGTGCCGACCCGAGCCCCGGCCGAGCGCCCGACCGCTGCCCACTCCCGCCCGCAGCCCTGGCCCAGGGAGCTTTGCGCCCCCACCGCGATCGGGGTGCCTGGCCCCCGCATCGCTCCGCCGGTCAATCCCGGGCCAGCTCCGCGTCGCGGGGCAGGTCCTCGATGCGCGCCAGACCGAAGCGATCGAGGAACTCCTTGGTGGTGCCATACAGCAGCGGCGCGCCGGGCTGGTCCGCGCGGCCGCTGATGCGCAGCAGGCCGCGATCGACGAGCAGGCGCAGCATGGGACCGGCCTGCACGCCGCGGATGGCCTCGATCTCCGCTTTGGAGACCGGCTGGCGGTAGGCCACGATGGCCAGGGTCTCGAGCGCCGCCGGGCTGATGCGCTCGCTTTTCTTCGAGTTGTCGAGCAGCGTGACGACCTCGGCCAGGCGCGGCTCGGTGTAGAGGCGCAGGCCGCCGCCGAACTCCTTGAGGGCGATCGGCAGCCCGGCGCGCTGCAGGCGCTGGCCGAGCTCGGCGAGCACGCTCTCCAATCCGGCGCGGCTCAAGGGCTGGCTCAGCACCTGGCCGATCAGGTCCGCGAGGCGCGTCTTCGAGAGCGCCTCGGGGCTGGCGAAGAGCAGCGCCGCGGCCGATTGCACCGCCGCTTCGAAGGCCTCGCC
>JBIKLM010000300.1:0-5551 GCA_044359835.1 Planctomycetota bacterium | reverse complement strand
GGCTGGCGCGCCCTGGCGCCGCGCCTGATGCGCGCGCGCCTGCTCTGCTCCCACCCGAGCTACGCCTACCCGGCCAGGCGCTATGGGCTGGCCCTGGAATCCCTGGACATCGCCCCCGACCGGGTTGTGGAGGCGTCAGGCCTCGCCCGGCTCGCGGCTGCGCGCGGCGCCGGCCCGGGCCTGGTCTGGTTCGAGCGCGAGCCCAGCCCCGAGCTGCGCGCGCAGCTCGGGCAGCAGTTCAGCCTGGTCTCGGTCTACGTCGACCCGCTGGATCTCCGGCCGGCCGGGGGGCCTTCCGCCCCGGACGCCCTGGCCCGACAAAACGAAAATCTGGCGCGCCTCGCCGCCGCTCTCGACAGCCTCGGCCTGTGACCGCCGCCCAGGCCGGCTGCGGGCCGGCCCGGGGCCCGGTCGCAGGGGCCCAGTCGCAGGGGCCCAGTCGCAGGGCCCAGTCGCAGGGCCCAGCTCCGGGGCCCATCCAGCGCCGTGCCCCGACCCGCCCTGGCTCAGGCCAAGCGGGCGCGCAGACCCTGGTCGAGCTTCTCGAGGAACTGCTGCGTGGTCAGGAAGGGGTGGTCGGGGCGGATCAGCACCGCCAGGTCCTTGGTCATCGCGCCGGCCTCGACGGTCGCCACACAAACCTCTTCCAGGGCCTGGCAGAAGCCCGCCAGGGCGCTGTTGCCGTCCAGCTTGGCACGGTGGGCCAGGCCCCGCGTCCAGGCGAAGATCGAGGCGATCGGATTGGTCGAGGTGGGCTTGCCCTGCTGGTGCTGACGATAGTGGCGCGTGACCGTGCCGTGGGCCGCCTCGGCCTCGACCGTGCGCCCGTCGGGGGTCATCAGCACCGAGGTCATCATGCCCAGGGAGCCGAAGCCCTGGGCCACCGTGTCGGACTGCACGTCGCCGTCGTAGTTCTTGCAGGCCCACACGAAGGCGCCGTTCCACTTGAGCGCGGCAGCGACCATGTCGTCGATCAGGCGGTGCTCGTAGCTGATCCCGGCGGCTTCGAAGCGCGCCTTGAATTCGCGCTCGAAGATCTCCTGGAACAGGTCCTTGAAGCGGCCGTCGTAGGTCTTGAGGATCGTGTTCTTGGTCGACAGGTACACCGGCCAGCCGCGCATCAAGCCATAGTTGAGGCAGGCCCGGGCGAAGCCGCGGATCGACTCGTCCAGGTTGTACATGCCCAGCGCCACGCCGGCGGCCGGGAAGTCGAACACCTTGTACTGCTTGGGCTCGCCGCCGCCCTTGGGCGTGAAGGTCATGGTCAGCGTGCCGGGCCCCGGGACGATGAAGTCGGTGGCCCGATACTGATCGCCGAAGGCGTGGCGCCCGATCACGATCGGACGGGTCCAGCCGGGCACCAGCCGCGGGATGTTCTTGCACACGATCGGCTCCCGGAACACGGTGCCGTCGAGGATGTTGCGGATCGTCCCGTTGGGCGACTTCCACATCTGCTTGAGCTTGAACTCGCGCACGCGCTCCTCGTCGGGCGTGATCGTGGCGCACTTGATGCCGACGCCGGCGCGCTTGATCGCCTCGGCAGCCTCGACCGTGACGCGGTCGTCGGTGCGGTCGCGGTTCTCGATCGACAGGTCAAAGCTGTGCAGATCGAGCTGCAGGTAGGGCAGGATCAGGCGCTCCTTGATGAAGGCCCACAGGATGCGGGTCATCTCGTCGCCATCGAGTTCGACCACCGGACCTTGGACCTGGATCTTCTTCACGCGCCGGGGGCTATGGAGGGGGAGTGGGAGCGGGCGGGAGGGGGCGCAGGGTAGCCGAGCCCCCCCAAGGGGCCAAGCCAGCGCCCCCTCCCACTTCCAGTTCCGGTGGCCTACACTCCGAAAGTCCTCCCGCCGCCCATGAACCCGCGTTTGCTGCTGCTCTTGCCCCTGGCCCTCGGCCTGTACCTGCGCCTGACGGGCTGCTGAGGGGATCGCCGCTCGATGCTCGGTACGGGCATCCTGATCGCCACCGCCCTGGCCTGGGCCTTTTGGAGCGAGCGCTCGCCCAGTTGACGGCCCGCCCGGCCGCGACCTGCCCAGCGCCGTTCCTCAAAAAAAACATGCGCGCCTTGATCGGCTTCCTGCGGACAGCCCTGTCCCGCGCGCTGCGCGGGCAGCGGGGCCGGCGCGCCCTCCTGGAACAGGGGCAGCCCTTCCCGCGGGTGCGGCTGCTCGATGACCGCGGCCAGACCGTGGACAGCGCCGATTGGCTCGGACGGCGCACGGTGCTGTGGTTCTACCCCAAGGCCGATACGCCCGGCTGAACGGCCCAGGGCAAGGGCTTCCGTGATCGAAGCCAGGCCTTTCAGCGCGCCGGGGTGCGCGTGGTCGGCATTTCGTTCGACGATCCGGCCACCAATCGGGCCTTCGCGGTGAAGCACGGCTTCGATTTCCCGCTGCTCAGCGATGCGCGCCGCGAACTGGCCGTGCAGGTCGGCGCGGCGGACGGCCCGCGGGACGCCTACCCGCGGCGGGTCACCTTCGTGATCTCCCCGGAGGGCCTGGTCGAGCAGGCCATCGCCACGCCCGATCCGGCCGGACAGGCGGGTCAACTGGCTGGTCAGCTGTGCGGCGGCTGACCCGGGTGCAGGCTAGAGGCCCCCGCTGACGCTCAGGTTGGCACCGGAGACGTAGGCCGCCCCGGGGCCCAACAGGAACACGACCGCTCGGGCGACCTCTTCGGGCAGGCCGGGCCGGCCGAGCGGGATCTGGACCTGGCCGGCCCGGGACAGGGTCTCCGGGTGCGCGCTGGCGTGGGGAATCCAGCCGGGCGAGACCAGATTGACCCGCAGGCCCTGGGGGCCCTCCTCAAGGGCCATGGAGCGCACCAGCGACAAGAGCGCGCTCTTGCAGGCCGCATAGGCCGCCGAGCGCCGCTTGCCGGGATGCCCTTCGAGGCCCGCGCAGCCGAAGAACAGGGCGCTGCCGCGGCGCGCCCGCAGGAAGGGCCGGGCGGCGCCGAACAGCGCCAGGGGCTGGGCCACGTTGGAGCGCCACAGGCCCTCGAACTCCGCCGCCGACAGGTCCTCCAGGCTGCCGCTGAGGAAGTCCCCCGCCGCGACCACCAGATGGTCGAGGCCGCCGCGTTCGGCCGCCAGCTTCGAGATCAGCGCGCGGCCGGCGTTCGGCTCGTCCAGGTCCAAGGGCCACACGCGGCCCGGCCAGCGGCGCGCCAGCAGCTCGGCCTCCTCCCGCGAGCGCCGCCAGGTGACGTGCACCTCATGGCCGGCCTCGAGCAGCGCCTCGGCGGCCGCGCGCCCCAGGCCGCGCACGCCGCCCGCGATCAGGGTCACCGGCATGGGCGCCGATGCTAACGCGGCGCGGGCCTGGATCCGCCCCCGCCGGGCCTCACAGGCTGCCGGCGCGGGCCAGGGGCCAGAGCCTGAGGCGCACCCGGCCGCGCAGGTACTCGGCCGGCACCTGCCCGAATTCGCGGCTGTCGGCGCTGTGCGGGCGGTTGTCCCCGAGCACGAAGAAATGGCCCGGCTGGACGCGCAGCCACTGGAACAGCCCCGGGCGGGCGGGGATGGCATAGGGCTCGCGCTGCAACCGGCCGTTGATCCAGACGCGCTCGTCGGCGATCAGGACCTCGTCCCCGGGCAGGCCGATGACGCGCTTGATGTAGTCGACCTCGGGCTCGACCGGCGAGCGCAGCACGACCACGTCGCCGCGCTGGACCTCGCCGACCAGATAGCTCCAGGGCTCGACCAGGATGCGGTCCCCGTCGGCGATCGAAGGCGCCATCGAGCGCCCGCGCACCACCGAGACGTTGAACAGCAGGCAATAGCCGAGCAGGCCGACCGAGAGCAGCCAGCTGAGCTCGCGCAGCCAGGCGGAGGCCGGGCGCCGCGAGTCCGACGGCCCGCGGGCCGGATTTTCTTCCTGGATAGAACTCATGCCCCCCGCGGAACGGCCTTCGATCCGGCCAGCCACGAGCCCGGGCTGCTATCGGCAGGGGCCCGGGGTCCGACCTGAACCAATCCGGGCCGGGGGCCCGGCCATCCGCAGGCGCCCGCCGGGGGCGCGCAGAGCTTTCCGGGGGGCCCGAAGGGCTTTCTCGCCCCGCAAGGCCCCGCAAAGATCCGGAGGCCCCCGGGGTGCCAGGCCCGGAACCGAGGGGCCAGAGGAGGCTGCCTGGGCCGAGGCCCGCGCTAGCGTCGAAAGCCAGTCGCCCCGATCGGAGGCGCCCCGCGGCCCCGCTCGGGGTCCCTGGCGCCTGCCCCGCGGCGCACCCAGCGAGCCCCGCCAGCGATGTTTGCTTCCCTGTTCCGCCGAGGGCACCGGCCCGCCCCCCAGCGCCCCCTGCGGACCGCCGGGATCCTGATCCTGCTGATCTTCGCCATCGACCTGTGGATGCCCCTGGGGGTCTCGATGGCGCCGCTGTACGTGCTGCCGGTGCTGATCAGCGTGTGGCATGGGCGCCGCGTGGCGACGGTGCTGGTGGCGGTCGCGGCCAGCCTGCTGACGCCGCTCGGCCTGCTGCTGACCTGGTCGCTCAAGTCCCCCGTCGATGGGATCTCGCCCGAAAGCCTGCACCTCTTGGAGGCGCTCGAGCTGGCCACGGACTACTTCGTGATCTGGATCACCGCGGCCCTCGGTCTGATGCGCATCGAGAGCGAGCGCGAGCTGGCCCGCACCCGCGGTCTGACCGCCGTGGCGCTCGAATCCAGCGCCGACGGCATCGTGACCACCGATGCCCAGGGCCGGGTGCAGATCCTGAACCCGGTGGCGGAGAAGCTGACCGGCTGGGAGGAGAGCCTGGCGCGCGGTCGCCCGCTCGAGCAGGTGCTGGTGCTCGAGGCCGAAAAGCGCGAGGGCAGCGCGGTGTT
Source organism: Planctomycetota bacterium (assembly GCA_044359835.1). Lineage (GTDB taxonomy): Bacteria > Planctomycetota > UBA1135 > UBA1135 > JBIKLM01. The sequence goes on along the minus strand of JBIKLM010000300.1, from coordinate 720 downwards.
CACCTCCGGCGGCGGGCGGCGCCGCTTGCTGATCTCGCGGGACGGGCACAAACAACCGGTCGACGTCACCAGCGCACCGCTGCAGGGCGCGCCGGGCCTGGCCGGCGGCAACGTGATCGTGGTGCGCGACGCCAGCGATCTGGTGGCCTACGAGCGCCGCCTGCGCGATCTGGCCTTCCGCGATCGCCTGACCGGACTGCCGAACCGGGCCTCGCTGCTCGAGCGCCTCGATCTCGAGCTGGCCCACGCGCGCCGCTCCGGCAGCCAGCTGGCGCTCTTGTTCCTCGATCTCGACGGTTTTAAGGCCGTCAACGACGAGCTCGGCCACCACGCGGGCGACGAGTTGCTGCGCGCCGTGGCCCAGCGGCTGCTCGGCTGCCTGCGGGAAGCCGACACCGTGGCGCGCCTGGGCGGCGACGAGTTCACCGTGCTGGTGCCGGGGCTGACCGAGGCCAGCGGGGCCCGCGCGGTCGCTTCCAAGGTCCTCGAGGCCCTGGGCAAACCGCTGGTGCTCGAAGGGCGCGTGCAGCCGATCCGGCCTTCGATCGGGGTGGCCCTGTTCCCCGGCGACGCGCAGCAGGGCGAAGAGCTCTTGCGCCTGGCGGACCAGGCCATGTACACGGCTAAACGCAGCGGCGGTGCGCGCGTGCACTTCTTCGGGCCGGAGCCGGCGACGGAAGCCGCCGGCGAAACCCAGCCCGCGACGCGCAGCCGGGCCTG
>JBIKLM010000299.1:0-5557 GCA_044359835.1 Planctomycetota bacterium | reverse complement strand
GGCGGGGGGGGCGGGCTGGGGGGGCTGGCGGGGGGGGCTGGCCGGCGGGGCGGGCAGGCGGGGCTGGCAGGCGGGGCTGGCAGGCGGGGGCCCGCCCGCCTTGGCGGGGGCGATTCAGGGGGAGTGGTTACTTGCCCGGGCCGGGCACTTAGAGGGGTCGTCGGGCCCCGGGGGAGGTCCGGGGACCGCCTCGACGGTTGGTCCTGAGATCGGGAAAATTCCCCCGGCCCCGAAAGGGCGACCTAGGATTGACCACTCACAGATCAGCGTTTCCGCTCCCCCTTCGAGGCCTGGCCCTTCCGGGTCTCGAGCTGAGCTCCTCGCCGATGCACGAAACTCCTCAGATCGCCGCAGCCGTGTCCTCCGCAGCCAGGTCAGCTGGTTCGGTGGCCCGTCCTGCGGGTGGACCGCCGGCCGCTCCCGCAGGGCGGGACCGGCTCGTCTCGGGCGGGTGGGGGGTGCTTTCGAATCTGGGGCTGGGGCTTTGTGGAGCCGGGGTCGCCGCGCTCCTGGGCCTGTGGCTGGCCAAGCCCCACGAGCTTTCCGCCAGTGAGCTTCCGGCCGCAGGGGATCAGGACGCGGACGGTCTGTTCAACACCCAAGAGGTGATCTTCGGCACCGATCCGTTGCACGCCGACACCGATCGGGACGGTTTCGTGGACCTGGTCGAACTCGCGCGGCAAAGCGACCCGGTGCTCGCCAGCTCGCAACCAGCCCCCGATGCCCAACTCAGCGTCGGCCTGGCCGCTGTCAGCGACGGCTCTACGGTGCTTCTGACCACGGCGGTGTATGTCCCCGGGGGCCACCAAGGTGGGCTCAATTTGGCCTTTGGCCTCAGTTTCGACGGACTCACCCTGGCCATCCCATTCCAAACCCTGGCCCCGATCAGTCTGATCGAAAGTCAGCTGGTCGCGGGCGACAGTGGCCTGGTCTTCAAGATCAGCACTCCGATCCCGGACACGTTCCTGCAGTCCCTAGGCAGCAGCTCGATCTACGCCACCCTCGGTCTGGGCTCGGGCGGGCCGGCGCTCTCCGCAGCGGTGGTCAACCTGCAGCCGCAGGGCGGCATCCTGACTCAGGCGCGCCAGACCAGCCAAGGAACCGGGCCCCAGGGACTGATCTACCAGCCGATCGTTCCGCCGGCGAACCTGCCCCTCGAGTACCAGAAGGACAAGATCTGCCAGCAGCTGACCATCCCGGTCGGTCAGAGCGGTGCGACCCAGATCCTGCTGGTCGAGTCCTCGGAGTGCCTGCCCGCCGCCGGCTACTGCATCCCCGGCTGCGCCAGCGAGGTCGGCAAGACCTTGGAAGTGATCGATCCGGTGGCCCTGATCGGGGGCTGATCCCGGTTCCAAGTCCCCGGGGTGGGTAGCGATTGCGACCGCCCCTCGGTTCGTCCTGGGGTGCTCGCCCCAGTCGCCTGGGGAGGGCCCTGGGGCCCGCCGGCCCCCTTTCACGGTGTAAAAAGGGGGGGGGCAGCCAGGACCCGCTCGAAGGCCAAGCCGCGGGCGCGGGATCGGGAGCGCACCCAGCGGGGTCGGCCGCGTCCAGAAATCCCAGGGGCCGCCCGTCCCGGAATTGGGGTCGCGGTGCCCCCCAGGCCGCAGGGAGGTAGGCTCCTTGATGAGTTCCCGGTCAAGAGCCCCGTCCCGGACCCCGGAACTTCCCACGGCCGGGCAGCGTCCTAGCCGCTGAATCATGCGCCTCGACCCCGACCAAGACCTGGTTCAGGAATGCCAGGCAGCCTCCCCCCAGGGGCTGGACGGAGCTTTCGAGCAGCTCTACGAGCGCTATCGGGACCGCGTGTACAACGTCTGCTACCGGATTACGGGCAACGCGACCGACGCCCTGGACGCCTCCCAGGAGACTTTCGGGACCCTGTTTCGCAAGATCCAGGAGTTCCGCTTCCAGTCGCGCTTCTCCAGCTGGGTCTATCGCATCGCCGTCAACGCTTCGATCGACCTGAAGCGGCGCCAGCGCTCGCGCCAGGCGACCTCCCTGGAGGCCTCCTGGGACCAGTCCGACGAGGATGTGGCCCGTCTGGAAGTGGTGGACGAGGCCCTGGAGATGCCCTCCCAGGCTGCATCCAGGCACGAGCTGGAGGCCGAGATCCAGCGCGCCATCGCACGGCTGAGCCCCAAGCTGCGCGCGATCACCGTGCTGCGCTACGTGGAAAGCCTCGCCTACGAGGAGATCGCCGAAACCCTGCAGATCTCCCTCGGAACCGTCAAATCCCGTCTCGCCCGGGCGCACGCCGCCCTCGACCGCGAGCTCGGACCCGTCCTCGACAAACATTATCTCGGCTGACGCCCACCCGACTCGCCCCGGTGTCGTCCGCGACCGCCTTGCCCCGCGACCCGCTGCCCCCCCGACCCCATGTCCGACGCACGCCCTGAATCGCACCAGCCCGGAGACCCCCGGCTGGCGGCCCTGCTGGCCGAGCTCCCGCGCCGATCGGCGCCCCGGGAGCTGGACGAGCGCGTGCGCCTCGAGCTGTCCACCCGGTTGCCTGTGACCCGCCTGTTGCGCGACCTCCCGCGCGGCGCGGCCCCGCGCGTGCTCGATCGCCTGGTCGCCGAAGAGCTGGCCAAGCCGTCCTCGGGGGCCGAACGATTCGTCGCCAGCCTGCCGCGCCTGTCGGCGCCGGCCGAGGTGGCCGCATTCCCGAAGCTTGATCGGCAAGCCCGCTCCCCGCGGCACGTGTACGGCGGGTTCGCCGCTGCGGCGCTGCTGCTGCTGGGGTTGGCCTGGCGCTGGAACGGTGCTCAGGAAACGCCCGATGGGGACCAGCTGGCTCAAGCCCCGCAGCCGCCCCAGCGTCCCGCGCCGCGCTTCGAGCTTCGCCCGCTGTCGGCGGGGTCTCTCGATCCCCTGGCGCGCGAGCTGTTCGAATCGATCGACCAAGGCCGCAGCCAACTCTCGGAGGGCGGCTGACCATGGCCGCTTCGCGACGCTTCCGCCCCGCGGCGGCCTTGATGCTCGGGCTGCTCGGTCTGACACCGAGCTGCACCGAGGGTCAGCTCGATGCCCAGCACCAAGCGGCGGCGCTCCAGATCCTGGAGCAGCTGGCTGCCGCCCCTGCGCAGGTCGCCCACGGCGGCGAGCGCCTGGTCGAGATCTTCGGGACCGGCGATCAGGCGGGTCAGCAGTTGGCCCACCGCGAGCGGATCCAAACCGACGGCCAGGGCGGCTTCGCCCTCGAGCCCCTGAATGTCTTGTCAGGCGGCGGCCTCGACGAGTTCAGTTACCTCTCTCGCCAGATCGCCCGGGCCGGTTTCAACTTCCGCTATCGCGATCTGCAGATCGTCTCGCCGCAGCTGGTGGTGCAGAACTACCTGATCACCAGCTATGGCACCAAGACCATCGTCGCCGGCCGCAACTGCGTCCAGTTGGGCCTCCAGCGTCGCGCCCTGCAGGGCGATCCGCCGGATCGCCGTTACGTGATCGACTTGGACGCGACCTCCCACCTCGTGCTGCAATTCCAGGAATTCGCCGCCGACGGGACGCTGCTCGCCCGCTCGGTCTACGAGTCCTATACGCCGGGGGTGCCCGCGGGCATGGTGCCCCGGACCCTCGCCAATCAAGAGCAGGTGCTGGCGCTGGGCGCCGAACTCGACGTGGCCCTCGGTTTCCCCGTCCAGCTGCCGGCCCACGCTCCGGTCGGTTACGAGTTCCAGAGCTGCGCCAAGATCGTCGACGCCCAAGGCCGGGCCTGGGCCAAGCTGCTCTATTCGGATGGCATCGAGGAGCTGTTCCTGCTCCTGCGCCACAGCCCCGCTCCCGCCGCAGCGCGCCTCAAGGCCCTGTCCAGCGCGCAGGCGGGTCACGGCCAGGGCGCTGGGGTCGGGCAGCCCTTCGGATCCTCGACCTCCAGCTCCGGCAAACCGGCGGCCGCCGGGCTCGAACCGGGACACCTCGGCTTCTACGAGGAAGGCTCGCTGCGCGTGATCCAGGGCTGGATCCACGATTGGCAGGTGATCGCCGTCGCGCGGGTCCCGCTGATCGAGCTCCAGCTGCTGGTGGAATCGGCGTTGCCCTGAAGGGCGCCCCGGGATCGGACTTGGCCCTGCGTCCGGGATCTGCAGGGCGGTGTCCTGCGTGTCCGAAATCGACGCGGCCCGCCCCGGCCGGCCTGCCCGGCGAGCGCCGGCGCCGTCCCCCAGCCTCCGCGCTGTTCTGGCGAGACCCCGCACCCTAGGGGGTTGCCCCGGGGAACCGGTGGGGGAGAGGATGGCGTTGTGTCCCCCGGAAGCCTCGAACCGGACCAGCCCTCGGAGCCTGCGGCAGGAGCCGAGCCCGACACGGCCGCGCCGGGCCCCCTGGCCGACGCGGGGCCCCTCGAGGCCGTGCTCGCCTGGCTGGCCGAGGACCTCGAGGTGCTCGCCGGGCGCCGGGTGAAGGCGCAGGCGGCCCCGCTCGAGCGCGGTTCAGGGCGCCCGAACGCGCTCGGGCAGGTCTCGCTTTGCTTTCGCTTTTCCCTCGATCGCTTGACCGACACCTACGCCGCCATGCTGATCCTGGCCTGGCGCGACGCCGCGCTGCTTGCGGGAGCCTTCGACCTCGCGCCCGAGGTCGAGCTGCCCGCGCTGCGCCAGGTTGGCGGACCGGACGCCGAGGCCAAGCGGCGCCTGCTGGAGCTCGGGCCTTTCCTGGCTGGCAGCCTGGAGGCGGGCCTGGCCGAGATCGGCTGCGGCGGCCTGCTGGTGCGCTTCGAAACCTGCCAGGGCCTGCGCGCCGATCAGCCGCCCTCCCTGGGGGCTGCCAATCCGGCCTGGCTGTGTGCACGCCTGGAGCTGGCGTTCGAAGGCTTCGAGGCTGGGCCGGGCTGCCTGCTGATCGAGCAGGCCGCCCTGGCCTGAGCGCAGTGCGATCTCGAGCCACCGGCCTCTGGCGGAAATTTTTTCCGCCCCGGCCGAGGGTCCGCCCAGGCGGGCGCAGCGGGGTACGTTTTGGCGTCCGCAGAGGAATCCCGGTGAACATGGAACAGCAACCCGAAGAGCAGCGCGAGAACGGCCAGAAGAACCTCGAATCCCCGGCCTACCGGCAGCGGCTGATGCGCAAGCTGAACTGCTTGATCGCCGTGCTCGAAGTCGCCACCGCCAAGGTGCGCCGCTCGCTGGAGCACAAGGACGCCGATGTCGAACGCCTGGGGCGCATCCAGCAGAACCTGAGCGAAACCCTGGCGGTCTGCCGTCGCGCCAAGGCGGCGCTCGAGAAGCGCGATGCGCTCCCCGAGGGCCTACCCGCCCAGCTGGCGGAAGCAGAAGCGCTGGCCGCGCCCAGAGCCGAGCCCGTGCTGCGGGCGCGCCGGGGCCGCATGGTCGAAATGACCTCGAACCTCGAGTTCGAGCGCTTCCGCCGCCGCACCCCGATCACCCAGGCCGACCTGCGCACGGTCGACTGGAACAAGCTGAGCGCCGAGCTGCTCGGCTGAAGGACGAGCTGGCCCGCGCCCGGGGCGCGCGCGGGCCAGCCGACCCAGGTCTGGAGAATCATCGAGAGATCGACTCGGGCCGAGCCCGAGTCGATCTCTGGGTTTCTTTGGGCCCCTCGCACT
>JBIKLM010000298.1:0-5574 GCA_044359835.1 Planctomycetota bacterium | reverse complement strand
CGCCCCGCCCGTCCTAGGACGGGCGGGGCGCGCCAGCAGGCTGCGACAACGATCTGGACGCAGCCCGGGCCGAATTCGCCTCGGCCAGCGCGGCCGTCAAGGCTCCCAGGTGACCACGCTGCGACCTTCGACCGCCATGGGCGTGAAGGGCGGCAGGTTGGCCATGTTGTTGAAGGCCGTGTCGTAGCTCCACTCGCGGCGCGGGGCCTGGTAGCGGTCGCCGCCGTAGACCCACTTGCCGGTGCACAGCTGGTTGGTCCAGGTGTTGACCAGCGAGCCGCTCAGGCGGCAGACCTTGTTGGTCCAGTTCTCGTGGAAGCGCGGCAGGTTCTCGAGGCCGCCGCTGTAGTCCTGGCTGGTCGAGCCGGTGCTGCCCGTGATCAGGGCCACGTTGTAGGTGGTCTCCGAGGCCCAGGGCAGCGTGCCCGGGCTCTTGGAGCCGGTCCAGGAGTTGGAGAGCAGGTTGACCGCGTCGGCGATCACCGAAGCGCCCTTCTTGGCCACCGTGTTGTAGTCGCCCTTGATGTAGAGGCCGCCTTCGGACACGCAGGTCAGGGCCGCCTTCAGCTGCTGGCCGTTGAACAGGTACAAGCCGCCGGAGTCGACCCCCGGGGCGGCTCCCTCCTTGCAGCAGTAGATCAGTCCGTTGGCGGGCCAGAAGGGGCTGGTGTTGAGGGCCGCCACGTTGAGCGAGGCCACCTGGACCTTCTTGTTCTGGCCGTTGGACTCACGGGCGTCGTAGATCTCGGTCACCGAAATCGTAGAGCCGATCAGAGCCGTGACGTCGGCGCCGTTCGAGAAGACCTGGTGGCTGCCGTTGGGCTTGAGCACGATCTTGAGCCCCGCCAGGGAGTTGTACATGCCCGGCTTGTGCGTGCCCGGAACCCCCACGGCCGGCGAGTAGGTCTTGGTCGCCGGGTTGTAGGCGAAGCCGCCCGGTTCGCCGCTGGCCACCGGCACGTACTGCTGGATCGAGCCGATGTCCGGCACCTTGGAGACGCTGATGCCGTGCTCGCCGGTCAGGACCGTGTGGCCTTCGATCGGGTAGTTCGAGGGCTGTTTCCACATCTCGAGGGCCCCGTCGACGAAGGGCAGGTACTCGCCCACGTCGCCGAAGTCGCCGTCCCCGTTCTTGTCCCAGCCGGACTTGAAGGCCGAATCGTAGCCGCTGGGCGTGTAGAGCCCCTGCAGATACAGGTCCACCTGGCTGGGCATGGCCACGAATTCCTTGATCGCCAGCGGGTCGAACGGGTTCTCGACCCAGCGCCGGATCAGCACGGTGCCGGCCGAGGAGTTGACCGAGGTCTTGCGGCCGCGATAGATGTCGCCCACGGCGCGCAGGTAGTTGGTGTCGATGCGGATGGTGCTGTTGGCCGTGCTCATGTAGATGTCACGGTTGCTGTGCACGCGACCGCCCAGGGTCATGTTCGGGCCCGGGTGGATCTCCAGGTCCTGGTCGTAGAACACCGCGAACTGGAAGATCGGGGTGGCGGTGGCATTGAAGATGCGCCGCAGGACGCGGGTCGCGCCGCCGGATTCGACCTCGGTGGAGAGCCCGAAGCCCAGCAGGAATTGCTGGATGCCGCTGGACTCGGGCTGGGCCAGCACCGTGCCGGTGGCCGCCACCTGGACGGGGATCTCCTGGTCGTCGATGGCCACCTGGATGGTGCTGGCGGGCCAGGACCAGCTGGAGAGCGCCCCGATCACGTTGCTGGCGGCCGCGTCCAGGGCGCCCTCGGCCAGGTACTCGGCGACCGTGTCGTCGCGTTCCACGACCGATTGGCGGTTCTCCGAGCTCGCCAAGGTCATCATCACAGCGACCATGGCCCCCGTGGCGAACACGGTGATCACCGTGGCGGCCATGGCCAGCCCCTGCCGGTCGGTCTCGAAGCGTCGTTGGTATCTCATTGGTTGGCCCCGTTGCGCAGGCGAATCGTCGCCTGGGTGTTTTCTTCCACGAAATCGCCGTCCCCGATGGGCACCCGCAGCCACAGTCGCACCCGCACCGAGTTGACGGGCAATTCGACCCCCGGATCCCCGGGGACCTGGCAGGCGAAGCGTTCGACGTGCCGCGCGACCACGTGCGGCGGTTCTCCGGTGACCCGACGCTGCAGCACGTTCTCTCCGTTGGGCAGGGTCACCAGGGTGTAGGAGACCGGCCTGCCGGTGTCCCACAGCAAGGTGGAGCTGGCCATGTCGACGTCCGGGACGCCATCTTGGTTCTGGTCGCGCCAGCGCAAGAACAGGATCTCGCGATCCGGACCGGCGGCGTCTTCGCCGGCCGCGGCGGTTTTCTGGGCGGGCTCGTGGTCGTGTTCGTCGGGGTACCCGCCGCCCACCGATCCGCCTTCGAACAGGTGCGGGTAAGCGAGGCCGCCCACGACCGCGAAACCCGAGGCCTTGAGGTCGGTGATCAGGCGCTGCATGGCCTTGGCCGCATGGGCCTGGGCGTCGGAGGCCGCATCGGAGGCGCGCTGGATGCGCTGCATCGTGGCCATGCTCTGGGTCACGGTGCTCGCGACCAGCATGAGCATGCCCAGGGCGATCGACATCTCCAGGGCGGTCATGCCGGCGCGGGAGGGTTGCGCGCGGTGTCGCAGGAACTTCATCGCGTCACCACCGTGACCAGGTCTTGGAGGCGCGGGTTGCCGTTGGCGTCCAACCAGGTCATGGTCAGACGCACCTGCAGGCTGTCGGGAACCGTGCCGCCGGTGAAATTCGGGTAGGTCGCGACCAGGCGCTGGTCGCGCAGGTGCAGGCCTTCGTAGGCCGCCACCGGCTGCCCGGCTTGGTAGGCGCTGCCCACGAGCGGCAGATCCTCGGGCGTCGGGTCCGCCAGCACGTCTTCCATGGCCGTGCGCAGATCTTGCAGGGCCACGCGCGTCTCGGCCGAGGTTTCGAGCAGCTTGCTCGAGCCCACCTGGCCGCTGAAGGCGGCGCCGATCGCGACCGCCAGGATGCTGAGCGCGAACATCAGCTCGAGCAAGCTGAAGCCCGAGCCCTCCCGGCGCCGAGGCCGATCCAATACTAGTTTCATCCCGCGACTCCTTCGCGCACCGCTTCCACACCGGGCCGCCGATCTCGACGATCCCTGGCCTTCCCCTTCGGTCCTATCGGCCCCTGGACTTGAGCGCGGAGCGCGCTTTGCGCGTTCGGTCCGCACCCGATTTCGCCCGCGTCGCTGGGCCAGAAACTCTTTCCGAGCACGGCCGGATGGGATCCACGGCCCGCGGGGATCGGCCCGTCGCGGCGGGCTCGCCCGACAGGCGCCGGCGGGCCGCCAGGGAGCCCACGGTCGATCCGCCCACTCCGGCGGCTGCGCGGGCCCTGGGCTGGGCCGCGTCGGTCAGCCTGCGGCCCCGGGGGCCAGCGTTCGCACCGCGGTCCTTCAGGCCCGCGCCCCGGGGCGCAGGCTCGATTCCAGGGTGCGCTCGAGCTCGGACAGCTCGCTGGCGATGGCTCCGAACTGACGCCGGGTGCGCTCGGCCAAGCGTTGTATCTCGGCCTGGCCCGCCTGCCGCAGCAGGACGTTTTCGGCCCGGGCCACGCTGGCGGTTTCCTGGGCCTGCTCCAGCTCCGCTTCCAGACCGGCCAGGCTGCTGCGCAGGCTCTCGGTCAGTTGCGCCAGGGTCTCGAGACGCTCGGCCTGGGCCAGGCGCGCGCCCTCGGCGCGGCCGGCGGAGAGCTGCGGCTCCTCCTCGGCCGGGTCCGAATCGGGCGAATGGTCCGCTTGCGCGGATCCGGTCGCCTCGGACGGCGTTGCCTGCGGGGCTCGCGCGGACTCGCGGCCGGGGGCCAGCAGGGCGCATTCGGCCGCGGCCGCCAGGGCGGCCTGCTGGGTGGCCTGCTGCTCCGTGAAGAGCTCGCGCAGACGCCCGGTGATGTCCTCCAAACCCTCGAGCACATCGCCGAGCCGGCCCCCGAGGGCCGACAGGTGCGCTTCGATGTGGTCGAGTTTTCCGCCTTGCCCGGCCCAGCGCGCCGCTTCGGTGGTCCAGCGGGTTTCCGAGGCCTCGGCCTGGGTTCGCAGGCGCTGCTCGAGGCGCTGTTCGAGCCCGGCCATCTGGCGCTCGGCTTGGTCGCGCCACGCGGCCAGCGCGCGCTCGAGCTCCGCCCCGGAGGCCTGCGCCGGCGGGCTCTTGGCCTGCTCCGGGAGGCGCCCGAGCAGCGCGCGCTGCTGCGCCTCGATCGACTCCAGGCGCTCTTCGAGGGGCCGTCCGGCCTCGCGCGTGCGCTGGTGCTCCTTGTGATCCTCGGCGGCCAGCTTCTGGATGTCCGCCGCCAGGCGACCGAGCTCCGGCCCCAGGCTCTCGGCCAGATCGCTGTGGGCGCGGCGCACCAGCAACCAGGTGAAGACCCCGCCAGAGGACAGGGTCACCAGGGTCATCGCGGCAAGCAGGAGGGGATCCATGGCTTCCGGGTTGTTCGAAGTCGCGTGCGCCGCAGCTTGAAGCCGAATCGGTTTCGCCCCCGGCAGGTGTCCGGAAGTCCCTAGCCCTGGGGCGGCGGGGCGGTGGCGGCCTGGATGGGCTCGCCCGGCCGGCGCCTGGCCCAGCCGCGGGCCGCGCCGGCGGATAGCACGCGGGAACGAACCCGGGCGGGACCCTCGACGACACCCCGGGTGCAGCGGGCTGGCCTGGGGATTTTTCGGAATCTGTTCATCCGGCCCGAGCCGGCTTCCGATCAGCCCTCCGTCAAGAGGCCCGATCCTGCCCTGAGCAGGCGGCGGTGGGGCTCGTCAGCCGAAGCCGAATCCGAAGGCGCGTTAGCGCCTGGGGCACACAGCGATCAGCCGAGCGAATCATGGAAAACCAGGAAAAAGAACAAACACAACCGGAGCTGGAGCTGTCCAGCGTCGAGGCCCAGCTGGTCTGCCTGTACGCAGACCGGGAGAAGCTCGAGAGCGAGCTGGGCACGGCCGATGCGGGCCCGATCCTGGAGCACATCCGGGCTCTGGAGGCCAAACTGCGCGACGCGGAGCACTCCGCGCGGGAGTTCACGCCCAGCAGCGGCTCCAGCCGGACCCCGGAGCTGGCCGCCCTGGCCGCGGAGCGCGACAGCTTCTTCGAGAGCCTGGGCGTCAAGAGCTTCGACGAGCTGGGTGCCCTGATCGCCAAGCTGCGCCGCGCCGGGGAACCCAAGGCCCCCGCAGCCCTGCCCCAGCAGGTCAGCGCCGTGGCGCCGAGCGCGCCGGTGACCAAGGTCGATTCCGAGCAGGTGGGCCGCGATCTGCGCAACCTGACCCGCGAGCTGACCGGCTGCTTCCGCAGCCTGGAGATGCGCTTCGAAGGCGAGCTGCCGAGCGGCCGCTTCTTCCTGCGGGCCGGCAACGACTGAGCGAGATACGCCGATGGGCTTCGATGCGCGCCTCGAGGACTGCGGCTTCGAGCATGCCCGGCGCCTGGCCGAGCTGTGCGACTTCGCCGCCGCCGGGCCCCTGGGCTCGGAGGAACTCGATGCGGACAATCAGCGCCGCGGCCTGGCGGTGTTCGTGCTCGACCCGTCCGGCAGGCTCCTGCGCGCCAACCTGGCCGCGCGTCGCTTGATCGCCGCGCGGCCCGGGGATCCCCTGGG
>JBIKLM010000297.1:0-5583 GCA_044359835.1 Planctomycetota bacterium | reverse complement strand
GGTTGGTCGGAGGTGAGGGGGGTGTTGCGGCGCAGGGGGAAGAGGGGGGGCGCGGCGCTGCTGATGGAGGGCGGGCTCGGTGGGGCGGGCTGGGGAGCGCTCGGGCGGGTGCTCGAGGTGGTGGTGCCTGCGGTGGTGGTGCCTGCGGTGGTGCTCGCGTTGGCGCCTTTGGCCGTAGGGCCTGCTGCGGGGAGCGGGGCAGAGCTTAGGGGCTGGAGCAGGGGCAGCAGGGGCGGGGCGATGGCGGTGGGGCCGAGGGCCGGTTGGGAGAGGGCTTCGAGCAGGGCGGCGTGGATGGCGGCGGCGACGGCTTGGTGGATGCGCTCGTAGGAGGCGGCGATCGGGCCGGCGAAGAGGGGGTGGGTGGCGGGGGCGGAGAGGGAGAAGGTCAGTTCGTGTTGGTGGTGGATGGCTCCGCCGCCGGTGGCGCGGCGGACGACGGGGTAGCCGGCTTGGTGGGCGGCTAGCACGGCGGGGACGTCGGCGAGGGTTTGGAAGAAGCCGAGGGACCAGGCGGAGGGGGCGAAGGTGTAGGTGCGCAGGGTCAGCTCGCCCGCTAGGCCCAGGAGGCAGGCTTCGTCCAGGGCCATTTGGTAGCCGGCTGGCGAATCGAGGTGGGGCAGGAGCGGGGACATGGGAGAGCGAAGGGGCGTGCGAAGTCTGCTGGGCGAGGTTGGGTGAGTGCTGCCCTGTGAGTGCTGCCTGGTGGGCGCTGTCTGGTGGGCGCTGTCTGGTGGGCGCTGTCTGGTGGGCGAGGCGCGGCGGGCGAGCGCGGCGGGCGAGAGCGGCGGGCGAGAGCGGCGGGCGAGAGCGGCGGGCGAGAGCGGCGGGTGAGAGCGGCGGGTGAGAGCGGCGGGGTTGGGTGCGTCTTGGTGCGCTCCTCAAACGACGGCGATCGGTGGGCGCTGATTTCCGGTGATCGGCGGTGAGGTGGGGACGGGCTGCGAGGGAGGGTTGGGCGGGGTGGAAATGCGCGCGGCGGCGCTGGGGGCGCCGCCGCGGGGGAGGGTGGGGCGCCCGGGGGCGCTTGGGGCGCGGGGCGCGCGGGGGGTCACTTGGCGATGTACTTCTCGTAGTCGGCGGCGCTCATCAGGCCGTCGAGGTTCTTGGACTTGGGCTTGAGTTTGATCATCCAGCCTTCGTTCCAGGGATCGCGGGAGAGGATCTCGAGGTGGTCTTCGATGGCCGGGTTGGCTTCCAGGACCTCGCCGGAGATGGGGGCGTTGAGGTCGGAGACGGCCTTGACGGACTCGATTTCGCCGAAGGATTCGCCGGCTTCCACCAGGCGGCCGGATTCGGGCAGGTCGCAATAGACCAGGTCGCCTTCGTTGCCGCTGCACAGCTCGTTGACGGCGTGGTCGGTGATGCCGATCAGGGCGACGTCGCCGTCGATCTTCACCCACTCGTGGGTCTTGGTGTACTTGCGGTCGTTGGGGCGCATGGGGCTGTCGGGTCGTGGGGTGGGGTCTCGGGCGACCGCCGGGGGAGGGCGGGCGCGCTGGTTGGGTGCGTGGCGAGCGGAGCGGGGGCAGGCGCTCGACGAGCGGCCGGTTGGAGGCGGCCGTTGGGAGGCGGCCTTTGGGAGTTGGCCGGTGTGGTGGGGCGCGGAAGGAGGCCGGGATCGGCGGAGATTCAGCGCTTGCGGGGCAGCGCGGGCGCGGGCGCGGGCCGGGCGGGGGCTCGCGGGCGCGGGTCAGCGCTTGCGGGAGTAGAAGGGGAGGCCGCGGACGGTCACGGCTTGGCGTTTGCCTTTGAGGTCGAGCTCAAGGGTCGTGCCGATGGCGGCGTAGGGCAGCTCGACGTAGGCGCTGGCGATGTTGGTTTGGATGGTGGGGGAGACCGAGCCGGAGCAGACGAAGCCCACCTGGCGCGGGCCGGCGTAGAGGGCGTGGCCTTGGCGCGGGACCCGCGGGCCTTCGGTGGTCAGGCCGACGATCTGTTTGGTCGGGCGCTCGCTGATCGCCTTGAGGGCGGCGTAGCCGAGGGTGCCGGACTTTTCGGGCACCAGGGAGACGCCGAAGGTCAGGCCCGCTTCGATCGGGTTGAGCTCGTCGCTGATCTCGTGGCCGTAGAGCGGCATGCCGGCTTCGAGCCGCAGGGTGTCGCGGGCGCCCAGGCCGATCGGGGCCAGGCCGAATTCGCGGCCGACCTCCAGCAGGCGGTCCCAGACGCGGCGCGCGTGGCCCTTCGGCACGTAGAGCTCGAAGCCGTCCTCGCCGGTGTAGCCGGTGCGGCTGATGCGCATGCGCTCGAGGCCGCAGACGGTGCCGTAGGCGAACTTGTAATAGCCCACGCCAGAGAGCTGGCAGTCGGTCGTCACCTGCTGCAGCACGCGCTCGCTGATCTGGCCCTGCAGGGCGATCATGCCGAGCTCGTCGGTGCGGTCGATGATCTCGACGCGCTGGCCGGCGGCGTGCTGGCGCAGCCAGGCCAGGTCGCGCTCGGTGTTCGAGGCGTTGACCACCAGGAACACGTGGTCCTCGTCCTGGTAGACCAGGATGTCGTCGATGGGCATGCCGTTTTCGCGGCACAGGAGCCCGTAGCGGATGGCGCGCAGCGGGATCTTGGCCACGCGGCAGGTGGCCAGCTTGTCGCAGAAGGCGATGCGGTCCGGGCCGCGCACCTCGACTCGGCCCATGTGCCCCAGGTCGAACAGGCCGCCCTGCTGGCGGACCGTCTGGACCTCCTCCAGGATCGGCCCGTACTGCACCGGCATCTCCCAGCCGCCGAAGTCGATCATGCGGGCGCCCAGGGCTTGGTGGGCGGAAAAGAGTTCGGTCCTCTGCATGGGGCGGGCTCGGTTTCGGGGGGCAGCATGGTACGGCCCGGGGCGCCCCGGCCGAAGGGCGGCGGGCGGTTGGGCGGGGGAGGCGGCGATGCGCGGGGCGGTTGGGGAGGCGGCGAGGATGGAGGAGCGGGTGGCGGAGCAGGCGGCGCGGCCGACGCCGGCGGCGTGGGGCGGCGCGGGCAGCGGCGAGCGGCGCCGCGGGCGGCTGGGCCGCCGGCGGGTTCCGGTCCGCCGGCCGGGGCCGCTCCAGCGGGGTAGCTTTCGACCGGGCTCCGGGCTGGCGGCGGAGCGGCGCGCCCCCGACTCCATGGGACACCTCGGGCGGATTTCGGCGGCTCTGATCCTGGCGACGGCGTTTCCGATCGCGGCCGCCCGCGCGCAGGCGCCCAGCGCCTTCGACCTGGATCCCTTCGCGCCGGGGCCGCGCTGGAGCCTGGCGGCGCCCGTCGCGGGCCCCTGGCTGTGCCGCTCCCTGGCCTTCGACGGCGCGGGCCTCTCGATCCTGGCCGGTCTGTCCGGGCAGACGCCGGGGCAGGCCCTGCTGGGCGCCCAGTGGGAACTGACCGCTGCGGGGCAGATGGCGCCGCTCTTGGCCGCGCGCAGCGCGCCGGCCTCGAGCTCCCAGCCGGTGCGTGTGGCGGTCGCCGGCGGCCGGCGCTGGAGCCTGTCGCCAGAGGCGCCGAGCGGCGGCCTGGCCACGGCACGGCTCGAGCGCCTCGATCTGGCGCTCGGCGCCAGCGCCTTGACGGCCGCGATCTCCATTCACCTGGCGCCCCTGCCCGAGGGCCCGAGCCGCCTGATCGGCACGCCGCCGCGCCTGTTCCTGGCGCGCCTCGATCCGGCGGGCAAGCGCCTTTGGATCGAAGCCCGCGAGCCCGAAGCCGCGCTGCTGCTGGCGAGCCGCGAGCTCTCCGGCGCGGCCCTGCGCGGCCTGGCGGCCAGCCAGGCCGGCGATCGCCTGCTGCTGGCCAGCGATACGCAGCTCTGGCTGTTCGACGGCGACTTGAACCTGCTCGCCAGCCGCGCCCTGGCCCAGGCCCCCAGCGCCCTGGCGCTCTCCGGCGACGGGCGGCGCCTCGCCGTGGGCGGACCGGCGGGCGTGTCGCTGCTGAATGGCACGGCCGCGGACTTGGCGCTGCTCTGGAACCAGCCCAATCCGGCCGCGCACCTGCCCACCGCCCTGGCCCTCGACGGCGACGGCAGCGACCTGGCGGCGGGATATTGGCAGCAGGTCCACGGGCGCGGCGTGCGCCTCGAGCGTCTGAGTTTTTCCGCCGCGGGCGCGTTGGCCGGGCAACAGCTGCTCTATCAGCACGAGGGGCTGCAGGTGCCGCTGCAGAACTTCGTCGCCGCGGCCGCGATCGCGCCCGGGGGCGAGCGCCTGGCCTTCGGCCTGTGGGGCCAGGGCGGCGCCGAGCCGGAGCTGATCGTCTTCGCGGCGCCCCTGTTCCAAGCGAGCTCGAGCGTCAGCTTGCCCGGTTCCGTGGAGGCGCTGGAGCTGTCGCGCGACGGGCGGCGTTTGGCCCTGGGCCACAAGGCCGTGCACGCCAACCAGTTCGGCGGCGCGGGCCAGGTGCGCCTGTTCCGGCTGGCGCCCGAGCCGCTGGCCCTGCGGCAGAGCCTGCGGCCCGCCTCGACCGGTCGTTTGGCGCTGGAGCTGCCCGGGGCCGAGCTCGGCTGGCTGCTGCTGGGGCTGCCCGGGCCGCTGGTGCCGCTGGAGCTCGGGACCCTCGGGCTGACGCCGGGGAGCTTGGCGCCGCCGCTGTGGCTCCTGCCGGAGGGCGGCGCGCGTTTCGGGCTCGAGTTCCAGCTCGGCGCGGGCGCCGGGCTGGCCGGGGTCACGCTGGCGGCGCAGGGGCTCGGCTGGTCCGCGGCGCTCGGCGCTCGGCTGGCCCCAGAGGCCGAGCCCTTGGCGCTGCTGTGATCCGGAGTCGGGCGGGGTGCGGGGCGCCCGGGGGGGCGAACCTGTGCCAGCCGGTGCGAATCGGGGCGCGGCCCGGGCCGGGGAAGGGGGCCGCCGCGGCATCAAGCGGATCGGAGCCCGCACCGATAGGCGCGCGACGTCCCCCCCGGCACGCGCTTCGAGGCCTGCCGCGGGCGATGCCCCCACCCGATGAGCTCCCCCCTCTCTTCGAGGCCCTTCGGCCTCCCGGTCCTGTTCGCCCTGCTGCTGTCCCTGTGCCTGCCGGGCTGCTCCGGCGGAAACGGCGGCGACAACGCCCTGCTGGAGGCCCTGCAGGATCTGGGCCTCGACCCGGATGGCCGCACCACGGTGCTGACCTTCGCCGGCGCGGCGCCGCTGATCGGCCCGGGCAGCCTGGAGGCTAGCGGCGGCCAGCAGGCCCTCAGCGTGACCCCGGATCTGGCCGAGGCGCAGCGCCTGGTGGTGGTCTGGGACCAGCGCGTGACGCCGAGCCACAGCGTGGCCGTGGTGGGTCAGGAGAGCGTGCCCGAGGCGCCGCTCGCGGTCGAGACCAGCGATGCCAGCGCGCCGACCTTCGAGGTGCTCTCCGCGACCCAGGGCGCCGGTCTCGGCAACGACACGCTGCTGGTCGAGTTCAGCGGCCCGCGCGTGGTGCCCGATTCGGTGGCTTCCGGCGCCAATTGGGTGCTGACGGCGGGCAGCTTCGAGCAGAGCCTGGCGGACTGTGAGCTCGACTTCGACGTGGCCCAGCAGCGTCTGACGATCGAGACCGCCGCCAACGCCAACCTGCACGGCAGCTTCACCCTGCGTGTCGAGGGGCTCATCTCCGTGGCCGACACGCCGGTCAGCGCCGCGCCGCTCTCCGGCAACG
>JBIKLM010000001.1:0-51680 GCA_044359835.1 Planctomycetota bacterium | reverse complement strand
ACCCGACCGCCCCCGGAGCCACCGACACGCTGAGGCCCGCCAAGGCCTCGAAGCGCCCATAGGACTTCCGCACCGAATCGAGCTCGAGGATCATGGGGGGGAGGCCGGCGGGGCCGAAGCGCCCCCGAAAACGCAGTCTGCGCGCCCCGAGGCCCCCGAACGAGCCCCGAAACCCGAGACCCCCCTGATTCGGGAAGCGCCCCGAAAGATTGCGCCAACGAATCCGATCCTGCTCCTGCGATCCCCTCAAGGCTCCGCGAACACCGACCCCTGCGCTCGCCGATCCGACGCCCGCCGGTTCGCCTAGGGATCGCAGAGCGCTACGAGTCGGTGTTTGCCCCGCAGGGAGCCCCGACCGCCGGGCCGTCGCGGGATGCTTCCGCGCAACGCCAGGGCAGCGCGGTCGCCCACCCTGGGCGCTTCCTCCCAGGAACCCGCACGTTCGTCGCCCTGCAGCGGCTCTCCGGGGAAACCGATCCGCGGTCCCCCGGGGCCGTCCCGAGGGTCGAGCCATAAGGTCCGTCGCGATCCGTCGCGCTGACGACGCGGGAGCGTGGGTCAGTCCGGGAGGCCGAGCGGCGGGCCGGGGCTTGCCGGGAGGTCGAAGGGCCTGATCCTCCGCGCATCAGCGCGGGGCGGCGGCTTCGGTGGGGGTTGGGGGGGTGGGGCGGACGAAGCGTTCGCACCAGTCGACCATTTCGGCAATGGCGTGGAGGCAGGATTCACGGGCTTGGTAGCCGTGGTCTTCGGCGGGCAGCATGACCAGGCGGGCGGTGCCGCCGTTGCCTTTGACGGCGGCGTAGAGGCGTTCGGATTGGGTCGGGAAGGTGCCCGGGTTGCTGTCCATCTCGCCGTGGATCATCAGCAGCGGCTCGTCGATGCGGTCGGCGGCGAAGAAGGGCGAGAGTTCGATGTAGGTCTGCGGCGCTTGCCAGAGGGTGCGGCGTTCGCTCTGGAAGCCGAAAGGCGTCAGCGAGCGGTTGTAGGCCCCGCTGCGCGCGATGCCGGCCCGGAACAGGTCGCTGTGGGCCAAGAGGTTGGCGGTCATGAAGGCGCCGTAGCTGTGGCCGCCGACGACCACGTGCTCGGGCGCGCAGACGCCGCGGGCGACGCAAGCGTCGATGGCGGCCTGGGCGGCGGCGACGATCTGCTCGATGAAGGTCTCGTTCATCGTTTCGGGATCGCCGACGATCGGCATGGTGGCGTTGTCGAGCACCGCGTAACCGGCCAGCAGCAGGGCCAGGTGGGTCGCGCCGCGCAGGCGCAGGCTGCGCGTGGTCGTGTTGGTGACCTGGCCGGCGGTCTTGCTGTCGTTGTATTCGAGCGGATAGGCCCAGATGAACAGCGGCAGCTTGGTGCCCTCCTGGTAGTCCGCGGGCAGGTAGAGCGTGCCGGAGAGCGGCACGCCGTCGGCGCGCTGATAGGTCAGGAGCTCCTGGCGGATCTGGCGCAGCTGGGGCGTCGGATCGGCGAAGTCCGTCAGCGGCCGCGGCTCCTGGCCGGTGCTCCAGGCGAAGTAGTTGGTGGGCTCCGTGGCGCTTTCGCTGGCGAAGACCAGCGCGGCCCCGGTCAGTTGCTCGTCCAGCAGGGCCGCGACGCTCTCGTAGCGGCCTTCCGCGCTGCGCCAGAGGATCTCGCGCTCGCCGCTGGCCAGGTCCTCGCGCGCCAGGAACGGCCGCGGGCCCGCCGGGCTATGGCCCGGCCCGGAGCGCAGGATGCGCCCGCCGCGCTCGCGCACCACGCTCTGCCCGCGGCTGTTCGGCTCGCTGAGCGGCGTGCCCGGGTCGCCATAGCGGTCGTTGTTGCTGCGGTCCTCGATCAGGCGCGGGGCCACCTCGCTCTGGCGCGGGTCGAGCAGCCAGGTGCGCGTCCAGCGCCGATCGCGGTCGTATTCGCTGACCAGCAGCCGACCGGACTCCGAGAGCGCCGCCAGGCCGGAGGCGCGTTGGGCCAGGCGCGCCAGCTCGCGCGCCGGCTCCTGGAACGGAGCGGCGCGGGCGTACCAGATGTCGCGCAGCTCGGCGGGCCGCGCCGGATCGCCGCCGTCCTGGGCCTCGGTCCAGACCAGCGTGGCCGGCTCGGCCGGGTGCCAGGTCACGTTGCGCGGGCCCAGCGGCACGCCCTCCATCGGGATGCGATCGCCGAGGGGCCGATCGACCACGCGCTGGACCTCGCGGCCCGCGCGGTCCCAGACCGCGTAGCGCGTGGGGAAGCTCTCCAGGGGCAGCACATAACTGAACGGCCGCTCGACCGTCTGGACCAGGAACAGCGAGCCGTCCGGCGAAGCCTCGACGCTGCGGATCAACGCCGCTTCGCCGACCAGGCGCGGCTGGCCCTCGGCAAGGTCCACAATGGCCAAGCGGCTGGTGGCGAGGAATCCGAAGCGCGCCTCGGCCTCGGGGCCATCGAGCAGATCCTGGTAGGTGCGCAGGGGCGCGCTGGTGCCGGCGGTTTCCTGCACCGCGGGCCCGCTGGGCACGGCGCTCTGTTCGGGCGCCTCCACGGCCGGATCGATCAGCAGCATCCACAGGCCCTCGCCGGATCCGATGAAGCCGAAGGGCCGGCCGAGCACGGCGTTGAGGCCGCCCTGGATCGGGCGCAGGCCGCCGCTGGCGGGATCCGCCAGCCACAGGCCAAGGCCCTGTTCGCCCACCAGCAGCAGCGCGATGTTCCGGCTGTCCGGCGACCAGGCCCAGGAGGCCACGCGCGCTCCCTCGGGCAGCGCCAGGGCCCGCGCCGGGCCGCCGGCGACGTCCTGCACCTCGATGCGCGTGGGCAGCCCGAGCAGGCGCCGCGAGCGCAGCTCCGGCACGATCCGCAGACCCGCCAGCCCCTCCCAGGGCGCGGCCACCTCGGCGATCGACGGCATGGCCGGGCGCTGGATGCGCAGGAAGCGCTGGCCGTTCGGCGCGAAATCCACGCTGGGGGTCGGCGGCGCGTCGAGCACATCGACGATCGCTTGCGAGGGCAGGCGATAGCCCGCTTGTTGGGCAGCGATCAGCGGGCAGATCAGAAGCAGCAGGGCGGCCGCGAGCTGGATTCGACGGAGGAAACTCATGCCCGGATCATCCCAGAGCGCGGCCGGCCGCGGGAGCCCCCCCGACGGGGGAAACAGGCCGGCCGAGGTGCGTCAGCGGTGCTCGAATTCGAAGCTCTCGGCGCCGGCGCGCAGGCGCAGCCGGCCGGTCGGGGCGCGCGGCAGGCGCAGGTGCCCGTCCGCGTCGAGGGCCAGGGCGGCGGGCGGCCAGGCCAGCAGGGTCGTTTCGGGGAGCGGTTCGAGCAGCTCGAGCGCGAGGGGGGCTTGGGGGTCGAGGCCGGGCAAACGCTCGGCCACGGGCAGGTCCAGGGGGACGGCGCCGGTCAGCTCCAGCGCCCCGGTGTGCTGCCCGTCGAGCTCGAATTCGAGCCGCGACGGCCAGAGCCGCGGGTGCTCGAAGAGGAGCAGATAGCGGCCCGGGCCCAGGCCCTGGCGCAGGAGCCGCCCGCCCGCGTCGCTCCAGCAGGGCGCCAGCAGCACGTTGCCCGCGGCGCACTCCCAGCGGACGGTGACCTCCGCGAGGGGCTGGCCGAGCAGGCGAAAGTCGAGCTCGACCCGCCCCGTCGGCGCGAAACGCAGCTCGGGCGGCTCGAGCCCGAAATCCCCGTCGCGCAGGAGCCGCTCGGGCAACACGCCGCCGCGCCCGTCGAGCAGCGTCAGGAAGGCCTGGCCCGCCAAGGGCCGCGGCAGTTCGAGCAGGCCCGCGAGGTCGCTGGGCCCGGCGTCGAAACCGCGCCGCACGGCGCCGCCCAGGCGCTGGTACAACACGGCTTCGATCCCGGCCAGCGGCTGGCCGGAGGCGTCCACGATGCGCACGAGCCAGCCGCCGCCGCCGAGCGGCAGGTCGAGGCGCGCGAGCGGTTCGCGGCCCAGCTCGAAGCTGCTCAGGGACCGCCCCGGCGCGCGCCCGTGGGTCCATTCCGCGTCGACCCGCTCCGCCAGGATGCCCGGCAGGCGCAAGGGCTCGCCCGAGGCCTCGATGCTCGCCCAGCGACGCACCGACCGCCCGCGACGGTCGATCCACTTGAGCAGCACGCCCAAGGCCGGCCCCGGGTCCTGCGGCACGGCGCCGAGCGCGCGCAGCTCGATGGCGCGCTGCGGCTCGACTTCGAGCACCAGGCTCTGCTCGCCGGGCTCCACGAAGTAGGTGTCCTCGAAACCCTGGGGCCAGCGCAGGGTCACGAAACGGGTCTCGCGCTCGAGCGGCAGGTCGAGTTGCCCTCCCCGGTCGAAGGCCTGTCCACCGCCGCCGACCTGAAAACCGGCGGCCAGGCGGAAGCCCTCGGACTCGGCGGCGCCCAGCAGACGCAGCGCCAGGGGCGCGCTCCGTTCGAGGCGCGCCAGCCCCAGCTCGCGCACAGGCCCGTCGCCGGGCGGCGCCAGGAGCTCGCCCTCGCGATAGCCCGGCGCGCTGATCGCCAGGCCGACCGAATCGGGATGCAGCCCGCCGATCTCGAAGCGGCCCTCGGCGTCGCTGCGCACGCCGCTCTCGCCGCGCGCGATCGGCAGGTCGAGCCGGCCGAGCAGCCAATCGATGCGCGCGCCGGCCACGGGCCGGCCGCTTTCGAGATCGACCACCCGCCCGCGGCCGCGCACGCCCGGGCCGACCTCCAGGACCAGCGGCTCGTCCGCGGGCAGCAGCGCTTGAACCCGCGCCGAGAACCCGGCCCCGGGCACCTCCGCGTGCAGCCAGACCTCGCCGGCGCTGGCCCCTTCGATGCGGAATCGGCCTTGGGCCTGCGGCCCAAAGCTCCACGCGCGCCAAAGCCCGCTCCGGCGGTCGGCCGCGTGGATCCGGAAGTGTTCCGCCGGCCGTCCGTCGTGCACCACGCGGCCCTCCAACAACGCGGCGGGCTCGAGGGACCCGTCCAGCTCCGGCGCTCCCGGCGCCGCGCGCCCCTCTGCCCCGTCTTCAGGCGCCGCTACGCCCCCGAGATCCGCGGCAGCGCCCTTCCCGGACCCCCTCCCAATCCCAAGCCAAGCCCCCGCCCCCGCCAAGCCCACGAGCAGCAGCCAAGGGAGGAGAGGGTTCCGACTCTCGGCCGATCGAGCCATCAGAGCCTCAGGCTAACCAGCCCGAGGTCAAAGCAGGCGGAAGCGCCGCTTACACGCCCCTCCGATCGACCAATCCAAGGCAAACCGCCAGACCCTGGGCGGCCCTTCGCGCCCGATCAACCCCGTCCGTTCGGCAGACCTCCGCCCGAGCCGACCACCGGCGAAGCCCCCCCGCCGCCCGACTGACCGGCGGCCCGACCCAAACGATCCCCACGGTCGAGTTCCGGCGCCTGCGCAGCCAGCGGCGGTGCAATGCCGTTGGTGGCCTGGCACTCAACAGGAGTCGGATAGAACAAGCTGCCGGCCAAAGCGACCTCAAGCAGAAGCAACGAGCGCCGGAAGCTCCGGGGAGGATTCATGTGACCGCCTCCTGAAGCATCCGGTGGACTTTCAGTGATTCGGGGTCAGTGGCTGACCGACCGATAAGCCCTAGACACTCGCTCGCTGAATAGCTTCGGAGCCAGGCGACTACCTCGCTGTTCCGAGCCAACTCTTGCAGCAGATCTCGAGCAAGGAACTCCGCGCTCGGCGACGAAGACAAGAGGCTGCATAGCCAGCTGGTTGCCAACAAATGCACCGATCCGTCGACCGAGTGAGCTCTGGAATAGTGCTCAGCCGCTCTTGAGAAGGCGCCCAGCTCGAATGAGGCGAAACCCGCAGAGATCTGAGCGGCGACGAATTCAGGGCCAGCTGAACAGAAGGAGATCGCCTGGATCGCCGCGCCTAGGCAGTCTTGAAGATTGCCCAGTTGACCGTTCCAAAAGGCGGTATGCTGCAGTGTACTCGCGTGCGGCGCGATGCGTTGGGCTTGGCGCAGGAGTGCGATGGCGTCGCGGGGGTCTTGCAGGTCGAGCTGGACGGCTTGGGCCAGGCGGGCGACGCTGCGGGGTTGGTCGGGGTCCAGGCGGGCGAGTTCGCGCTGGGTCTGCTGCAGGGTCTCGCGGGGCAGGGCGCGGGCTTGGGCGGCGCGGTCGAGCTGGGGGTCGAGGCGTTCGACCAGGCCCGGCAGGCGCCGCGTGAGGGCGAAGGACACCTGGCGCACCAGATGGCCGACCTCTTCGCGGTGGGCGCGCAGCAGCTCGCGCTCGATGGCCAGCAGACCCGTTTCGCGGCCGCTCCAGCGCTCGGGCGCGCGGTGGGCGCTGGCCAGCTTGGTTTGGGCCCCCGGCGCCAGGGCCGCGCCGCGGCCGAACAGCACCGAAGACGGGCTGCTGGCGAGCTCGTCGAGCAGGCCCTGGAGGGCCGGGCTGATCCAACGGTTGCGGCTCATCGCGCACCTCCCCTCGGCAGGGCGAGGACCTCGGAGAGAATGGCCCGGGCGGCGTCCAGCGTCAACCGGAGCTCCGAATTCCGGCCCTTGGTCCCGGCCTTCCCAGGAACGGTTCCGGCCGGTTCCGTCCCACGGGCGACCCAATCGAAAAGCGTGCGGCGCTGCCCCGCAGGCAAACGGTTGAAGCGCAGCAGCACCAAACGCTGGAACGGCTCGGGCACGCCGAACAGCTCGCCGGCCAGGGCGTGGTCGGTTTCGAAACCCGGCTCGGGCGGCAGGTGCTGGGCTTCGTCGAGCATGTCTTCGTGCAGGATCTGATCGATGCCGTCGTCGAGGCAGCGGCGCAGCAGCGCTTCGACCGACTGCCCCGCGGGCCAGAAGCGACCGCGCACCGCGAGCAGCGCGATCAGGCGCTCCGCCAAACGCTCGGGATCGATCAGCAGCGCGGATTCTGCTAGCTGCACGGCGGCGCGGGGCAACAGCTCGAGGATCGGATCCTCGAGGTGCCGCTCGCAGAAGGTGCGGCTGCTGCCGGCCTCGCTGAGCGCGCGCCGCAGCCAGTCCGCGTCGAGGCGGCCGAGCACGCGGCCGGGCTCGAGCAGCTGGCTGAGCTGGCGCTGGGCCGAGGCCGTGGCCAGGTCCTGGGGGAGCGCATTCGCGGGCCCGGAGACGGCGCCGGCGAGGGGACCTCGCTCGTCTCCGTCCGCATGGGGAGGCCGCCCGCCGGAGTGCATGGCCGAATCGTCCCCAGGCCCCCGCTGCCCGTCAAGACCGCTCCCCAGCGCCGGTACGACGGGGAATTTCTTACATTTCCGATACAAAGCGGCGGCCCGGCGGAGATGCCCCCCCGAGGTCGAGCCGCAACCCGCGGCCCCTCGCCGTCCGATGCGCTGCCCCTGGAGGGGAGCTGGGGCCCCGAAGCGCTCCCCGGATTCGGCCGGGGCTCGGGGGCTTGGCCGGCGGCGGCCCTGGGTTTGGCGCGCGTCTAGCGCAGCGCGGGCTTGCGGCCCACGCCTCCGCCGGAGCGGGCCGAGAGGCGCCCGACCGCTCGGTCAGGCCCTGAACAACGAATCCAGCCCGAGGCGTCGATCCCAGCCTGTGCGGCCGCAGGACGGCGGCCCAAAGGCCTGCGGACAGCCTGCTCCTGCGGCTCGGGCGTTGCCCAAGTCGATTTTTTCTCTGGCGGTCAGCGCGGCTCTGCCAGCGCGCCGCTGGGGGCTTCGAGGGGGCCCACCCGGCCCAGGTTGTCGGTGGCGAGATCGAGTGGCGGCCAGCCGATCAAACGCGCGCCGGGGGGCAGGTCGGGCACGGAGAGGAGCACGGGCTGGTCCGCCAGCGGCAGGCCGTCGGCGCCCAGCAGGGTGCGCTCGAAGAGCACGCGCCTCGGCAGGCGCAGCTCGAGCGGCGGCAGCCCCTCCGCGGGCAGATCGAGCTCGAATTCGAGGGGCCAGTGGCCGGGGGCTTCGATGGCGATGCGATAGGGACCGGGGCCCAGGGCGGTGCGGCGCGCGCGGCCGGAATCGTCGCTGAACAGGCTGCCGAGCGCGAGCTGGCCGTCCAGGGCGCTCCAATCGAGGCGCGCGCCGGCCAGGGGTCCGTCCTCGTCGCGCAAGACGAATTCGAACGTCAGGCGCGGATCGAAGACGCGCTCGACGAGCCGCGGCTCGCCGAGCCAGAGGGGCAGCGCATGGTGTCCGGCGTCCTGCGCGCGGCGGCCCGGGGCCGGCGCGGCGAGGCCGAAATCGGCGGCCGTCAGGCACACATCGGCGAGCACGCCGCCGTCGGGACCCTGCAGCGCCAGGCACAGCTCTCCCGCAGGCGCGCTGGGCAATTGGGCCAGGCCCTCCGCGTCGCTGAGGCGCTGGCCGAGCAGCTTGAGCGCCTGTCCGGGCGGGCGCTGGTAGACCTCGATGCGCACGCCGGGCAGGCCGCGGCCGGCCGCGTCGATCAGGCGCAGGGGCCAATTGGCGGCGCCCAGGGGCAGCTCGATGCGCTCGAGGGCCGCGCCGCTGAGCGTGACGCTGGCCTGCGCGCTGCGTGCGGGCGCGCCGTAGCTCCATTGCAGGTACAGGACCCGGGCGGGGATGGCCGGCACGCGCGTGGCGCGGCTGCGATCGGAGAGCGTCAGCAGCCGCAGGCCGGGGCGGCCCTCGGGGTCGGTGAACTTGATCCAGACGTCGAGCAGGTCGGCGTCGGCGCCCGCGGGCAAAGCCCCTGCGTCCAACGCGGCGCTCGGCTCCGCCGGGGCCGCAGCGGCCTCTGCATCCAGGCTCAGGTCGAGCGCCTCGCGGGGCCCGCCGGCGCCGGCGCCCGTGGGCAGGAGCTCGAGGCGGCGGCCTTCGTCGACCCACAGGCGCACTTCGCCCGCGTCGGATGCAGAGCCATCCAGGGCGTAGAGGTCCTCGACCCCGCTCGGGTGGCGCAGGGTCAGCTCGCCGGCGGCGCGGTCGAGCGGCAGGCTGGCGCGCCCGGCGGCGTCGAAGGCCACGCTGGGGCCCCGCGGGCGGAAACCCAGGGCGACCTGGTAGCGCGTCGGATCCGCGGCGCCTTCGAGGCGCACGGACAGGTCGGAGAGCGGATCGAGGGCGATCGTTCCGAAGTGAAGCGGCGCCGCGCCGCGGGGCTCGCTCGGCCATGCCAGAGCGACCAGTTCGGGCCGATGGCCCGGGGCCTCGATGCACAGGGCGCTGGCCTCGGGATGCAGGCGTTCGAGCTCGAAATGGCCCAGGGCATCGGAGACCTGGGGCAGGGGCATGCTGGCCCGCGGGCGCTGGGGATCGCCGCTCAGCAGCGTCAGGCGCGCCGCGGCGATCGGCGCGCCGCTCTGCGCGTCCACGAGGCGACCGGCGGCGCGCTGGCCGGGGCCGAGTTCGAGCTCGACGCTCTGCGCCGCCGCGGAGCCGGCCAGCAGCTCGAGCCGCGCCGGCGGCGTGAGGCCCAGACCGGGCAATTCGGCCAGGATCGTCAGGGGGCCTTCGGCCAGGTCCTCCAGCAGGAAAGCGCCCGCGGCCTGCGGTCCGAAGGCGCGGCGCTGGTACTGGCCGAGCACGGCGGTGCTGTGGATCAGCACGAAATCCGACGCCGGCTGGCCGTCGAGCAGCACCCGTCCGGAGAGCGTCGCGGCGCGCGCCAGGGGCAGATCGAAGGCGCTGCGGCGCTCGCCGGGCGCCACGCGCACGCCCACGATCGTGCGCGGGGCGCGGCCGGGGGCCTGGGCCTCGATGTCGTAGGCCAGCTCGGCGTCGAGGCCCGCCAGCAGGGCGATGCCGTCCGCGTCGGCGCGGCGCTCGAGGATCGCCCCGGGCGCTCCGCCGCTCGGCCGCGCGACGACGCGCGCACCCGCCAGGGCGGCGCCGTCTTCGAGCGCCACCGGGAACACGGCCAGATCGACGCCGCGCACGAAGGGCATCTCGAGGCTCCAGGCGGAGCCGAGCGGCGCCGGGAAGCGCGCGGTCCATTCGCGGTTGCCGCCCTGCCACAGGCGCAGCAGGTATTCGCGTCCCGCGGGCAGCCGCGGCAGCTCCAGCGGACCGAAGCGCACGCCGTCCGGGCTCTGCACGCTGGCCAGGGGCTGGCCGGCGAGCGCCGGATCGCCGACGGCGATAGATTCGATCGAAACCAGGGCCTCGCGCTCGAGCCGGCTGCCGTCCAGGGAGCGCGCCAGGGCTTCGAGGCTCCAGGTGGGCAAGAGCTCCAGCTCGAGCGGGCCCGGCTCGCCGAGCCGCACCGGCAGCGAGCGCTGCCCCTCGGCCTCGGCCCAGACCCACATCGGTCCGCCCAGGTCGAGCAGAGGGGCCACGCCGGTTGCATCGGTTTCGCTGCGGCGTTCGAGGGCGCGGCGCATCAGCGCCTCCCCGGCCAGGCTGCCCGCGCCGACCTGTTCGGGCGGCAGGGCCTGCTGCACCAGCCGGGCGCCGGCGATCGGCGCGCCCGCGATGGTCACGCGCGCGGTCGCGGCCCGCCCGGGCTCGAGGCGCAGGGACGCGGGCCAGGACTCCCCCACCGAGCGCTGGAACAGGGCCGCCCGCGCGCGCGGGTGCGTGACCCAACAAAACTCGAAATCGGTCTCGGGATCGACGAGCTCGAAGCTGCGCTCGAGGGCCAGGCGCCCGCTGGCGTCGGACCAGCCGGCCAGGCGCCGCTGGGCCAGCGCCGCGCTGCGGCCGGGCAGGTGCCAGAGCGCCAGGTTCCCGGCGCTGTCGTCGAGGGTCTGATAGACCTCCGCATCCCAGAGGTGCGCGGAGAGCTCGGCGCCTGCGAGCGGCGCGCCGTCGGGGCCGAGGATCAAGAGCTGGCCCGCGCGCGCTTCGGGGCCCGCGCGGATCGCCTCGGGCGCCTGCGGGGCGGCCGCGGCGGGCGCGCCGGCGAGGGATCGGGGGCCGAGCTCCGCGGGGCTTTGCTGCGCTCCGGATCGCTCCGCAAGCCCGGCGGCTCGGACGTCCGCGGCGGACGCCGGCAGGGTCGCAGCGGCGCCCGCGAGCGCGGCCCGCGAGCCCCCCGGAACACGGGCGATGCCGCTCCAGGGACCCTGCGAGCCCGCCCAGAGGGCCAGGCCCAGGGCCGCCGCCAGGGCGGCCAGGCCCAGGGCCGCGCGGCGCCCCGGGGCCGGCATGGAACGGCGCTCCCTCACGGCTTGGGAATGACCTCTTCCTGCTTCTGCCCCCGGCTGGTCACGGGGCCGTTGCCGCCTTCGATCACCGGCGGCGGGGCGCTGCGCTTGAGCTTGTCGCGGGCGCTGAGCTGGCCTTCGGCCTTGGGCTTGGGCGGCCCGACGCCGGAGACCTGGGCGGGCGCCAGGCCCGCCAGCCCCAGCAGGGCCAACAGCAGCAGACGGCGCGCGCGCGGCGTGGCAGGCAGGGCGCGGACCATCAGACCACCTCCACGAAGGCCGAGACCCAGCGGTCGGAGCGCGGGCCGTGCCCGCGCGACAAATGCAGCTCGGCGCCGGCGGCGCGCGCCAAGGCCTTGAACTCGCGCGCGGCGCGGGCCGCGTCGGGCGCCAGCTCGAAGGCGGCGCCCGCGTGGGCTTCGGCGGCGCTGCTCTGCCCCGCGCGCAGGGCGCAGTGCCAAGCGGAAAGGGCCGCCGCCAGGCTGGGCTCATGGCGCTGGGCCAGGCCGTACCAGTGCGAAGCGGCTGAGTAGCGGCCGGTCGCGAAGTGGATGCGGCCCAGGATCAGCGCCAGGGCGGTGCGCCAGAGCGGATCGCGCGCGCTGCGCCAGCCGGCCAGGGCCGCCTGCAGCGCCTCGTCGGGCCGGCCGAGCCGCTCGAGCCAGAAGGCCTGGTGCTGCAAAGTCATCGGGTGCGGCGCCAAGCGCTGGCCCTGGCGCAGCAGCTCGAGGGCCTCCTCGGGCCGCGTCAGCTCGCCTTCGAGGGCGCGCAGCAGGCGCGCGGCCCCGGGGATCCACTGGTCGCGCTCGGGCAGGCGCGCGGCGGCGGCGCGGCGCTCGGCCAGCTCGTCGCTGGGCAGGGCCCGCGCGCGCGCTTCGGCGTCGAGCCGGGGATCGAGCAGCGCCGAGACCCCCGGCAGGCTGCGGGTCAGCCCGAAGGAAAGCTGGCGGATCAGGCCGCTGAGCTCCTCGCGATAGCCGCGCAGCAACTCCTGCTCGGCGGCGGTCAGGCCGGGCTCCTTGCCGGTCCACAGGCGCGGCGCGGCGGACTCGAGCCGCTCGGTGGAGGCGGCGGCCGCGCGGCCGAAGAGCATCGAATCCGGCCGCTGGGCCAGCTCTGCGAGGAGCTGCTCGAGCGCCGGGCTGATCGAACGGGATTTCATGAAGCACCTCCCTCGGGTAAGGCCAGCACCTCGGCCAGCAGCGAGCGCGCCCGGGGCAGGTTCCAGCCGGGCGACGGCGGTTGGCCCGCCGCCGCGTGCTGCGGATCGGCGGGAGGGTCGATGCCGCGCACGACCCAATCGAAGAGACCCCGCCGTTCGGGGAACGGCAGGCGGTTGAAGCGCACCAGCGCCAGGCGCCAGTGGGCGCTGGCCAGGCCGAAGAGCTCGCCGGCGATGGCGTATTGGCCCAGCACGCCGGGTTCCGCGGAGAGGCCGTAGTCCTCCTCGCGCTCGTCCTCGAGCACCAGCTGGGCGGCGCCATCCTCGTGGCAGCGCGCGAGCAGCTGCTCGACCGCCGGCAGGCCGCGCCAGCCCCGGGAGCGCACGGAGAGCAGCGCCAGGGCCCGGGAGGCCAGCCGTTCGGGGGCCACCAGCAGGCAGCGCTGGTAGAGGTGTTGGGCGGCTCGGGCGCGGCCCTCGAGCAGCGGATCGCCCTCGAAGCGCACGAAGAAGTCGCCTGCGCTGCGCGTCATCGCCAGGGCGCCCCGCAGCCAATCGCCGGACAGGCGGGCGTGCACCGGCGGCGGTTCGATCAGATCACGGAGCTGCTGCTGCCCGGCGGCCAGAGCCGGGGCGGTCCCGCTGGGCGGCCCGCTGGCGCCCTCGTACCCAAATGTTTGCCCCTCGCGGGCCATCCCGGGGATGTTCGGGGGCCCCGCGGGCGCAGGTCAAGGCGAGAGCGAGGCCCTGGACCAACCCTGGGCCACGCCGTCAAGGCCCGCACGAGGTGATTTGGTGGGCTTCTGCTGCTTTTTCGGCCCCCCGTTGGCCGCCCGCAGGGCCCCCGGCGCTCCCCGGCGCCGGACGGCGGCCCAGAGGCATCGGTCGGGCTCGTCCGGTGGCTCGGGCGCAGCCCGAGTCGATCTCTTCTCCGCCGGTCAGGAGCCCGCGGAGCGGCGCTTGGGCCCGGTCTTGGCGCCGGTCTTGGCCTGTCTGGCGGGCTTGGGTTTCTCCACGGGGCTGGGCTTGGCTGAGCGCTGGGCCTTTCCGGCCGGCCGGGTTCGGGCGGCCCCCTTGGCGGGCGCCGACGCCTGGCCCCGCGCCGCGGCCGTTGCCTGGGCGCCGCGCGAGGCGCGCTTGGCCGCGGGGGCGGCTGCGGCGGCCGGCTTGGACGGGGCGGCCGTGCCGCGGCTCCGCGAAGCGGCGCCCGCCGACGCGTTCTTCTTCGCCAGGGCCTTGGCGCCCGCTTTGGTGGAGCCATAACGGGCCTGGTAGGTGGCCAGGTAGGTATCGAGGTCCATGCCGCGCAGGGTCTCGGCGATGGCCTCGCTGGCCAGGTCCTCGAGCCGCTTGAAGCGCACGCAGGCCTTGCCCATATCGAGCTTCTTGCCGCTGGCCTGCCAGCGGGCCTCGAAGCGCGCCGTGAGCTCCGGGTCCAGGTACAGGCCCATCAGATAAAGCGAAAAATGGCCCTTCTGCGCGGCCAGACCGGCAAAGGGCAGCGGCTGCTTCGGGTCGCAGTGATAGCCCGCCGGAAAGATCGCGTGGGGCACGAAGTAGCCGATCATCCCGTAGGACATGCCCTCCGCGATGCGCGCATCCAGGCTCTGCCGCATCAGGCGACGCACCGCTTCGAGGGTCTGGCGGCGCTCGGGGGTCTGTTCGGCCAGGTAGGCCTCCACGTTGGCTGCTTTGCTTTGCATGGCTGGGCTTGGATCGGGCGCTGTGAACCCAGTGTAAAGCGGCCCCCGAGCGGGACCGGGAAAAGTCTGCCTGGCCGCGGCCCCGGCGGATCTCCCGCGGAACCGCAGCGGACCCGGCCGGTTCGAGGGCCGGAACGGGCGGGACCCAGCGGGACGCCGTTGCCGGGTCTGGGAGCAGCCGCGGGCGGCTCGCCCGGAAGGCAAGGACTCCGGAGAAGGCCCCTATAAGGCTCCTTGGGATCCCCCGAACAAAGCCTCTCGGCCCGCTGGCCGACGCAACCCACGCTCTCTCACCCATGCACCGACCTGTTGACTCGCGCCTCGAGCGCGCCCTGCTGCTTCCTTGGCTCGCCACCTTGCCGCTGTTCGGCCTGTGCGCCTGCAGCGGAAGCAGCAGCGATGGCGACAGCCAGGGCGCGGTCACCTTCGCCCTGACCGACGCGGCCGCTGACCAAGTAGCCAACTTTTTCGTCGAAATCGAAGCGATCCAGCTCGAGCGCGCCTCCGGCGCCCTGGTCAGCCTGCTGACCCAGCCGGTGCGCGTGGACCTGACCGAACTCCAGGACCTGTCCCAGGTGCTCGGCACGAGCCCGGTGCCGCTGGGCCTCTACACGGGGGCCCAGGTGACCTTCGACTTCAGCGATGCGGAGGTGTTCCTGGTGGGCCAGAGCTCCGCGGCGTCCTTGCTGGATGAAGACGGCGATCCGCTGACCGGCCCGGTGCCCTTCGACATCACCCTGCAGGCGCCGTTCTCCATGGGCGCGGGAGCCCACAAGCTGATCGAGCTCGATTTCGACCTGAATCAATCCGTGCAGGTCGACAGCCTGGGCAACAGCGTCCGCGTCGAGCCGAAGCTGGTCCTGGGGGTCGATCCGTCCAGTCCCAAGGAGCTGATCGCCCTGGGCGAGGTCCAATCCGTCGACGCCGCGGCAGGCACCTTCCAGCTCGACCTGCAGACGCTGCAAGGGGTGTCCTATGGCAGCACCACGGTCTCGGTGCTGCCCCAGACCGTGTACCAGGTCAATGGCGTGCCCTACACGGGCAATCCCGGGCTCGAGGCCCTGGCCGGCTTGCCCGCGGGCACCTGGGTGCAGACCTACGGCGCCATCGCCCCGTCGCTGCCCAACCTGACCGTGGTCTACGTGGAGGCCGGCACAGGCACCTACAACGGCGGCCAGGACATCATCGAGGGCCATGTGGTCGGCCGCATCGGCGGCGCGGGCAGCAATCCGACGCTGGTGGTGCGCGGCCACAGCAACAACACGACCCACGATCAGTTCCAGTTCGATACGTTTTTCACCGTCGACGTGGCCTTCGCCCAAACCAAGGTCCTACGCCGCGGTTCGGCCACGCCCTACGACGCCGACGACATCAACATCGGCCAGCGCGTGCGCATCTTCGGCGACCTGATCGGGACCGACGTGGATGCCACCGCAACCGATGCGGTGGTGCGCCTGCAGCCCACGCGGGCCCTCGGCTTCGCCGCCGCCGCCCCGACGGGCGGCCAGCTGACCGTCGATCTGGTGCGCATCGGCCTGCTGCTGCAAGGGCTGTTCAGCTGGAACGAGAGCGGTTTGCCCGCCACCGATCCCGATGCGCTCGTGGCTCAGGTGGGCACGGCCGCGGACGGGCTGGGCATCACCAACGGCACGGCGGTCGAACTGCTGGGCTGGTTCACGGCGATCGACTCCGCGGGCGCGGACTTCGAGGCCACGGCGGTGATCAACCGCGAGCTGGCGCCTTCGCTGCTGCTGATCAAGAACCGGCCGGGTGGCCTGGTCGCAACGCTGACCTCGGACCCGACCCAGCTGCAGGTGAGCCTCAGCGGGGCCCCCAACCTGTTCGAGCTGGCGATCGTCG
Source organism: Planctomycetota bacterium (assembly GCA_044359835.1). GTDB lineage: Bacteria > Planctomycetota > UBA1135 > UBA1135 > JBIKLM01. The sequence goes on along the minus strand of JBIKLM010000001.1, from coordinate 35,984 downwards.
ACAAGGGCTTCGTGGGTATCCAAAACCTGCCCAGCAGCCCGACCCCCACGATCACCTCCCAGGACGCCACGGGCCTGTTCAACCTGGTCGACAAGGTCACCGGCTCGTTCCAGGTCTTCAGCACCCTGGCCGCCCTCGACGTGGCCCTCTCCATCAAGCTGGCCCAGGGCGCCAACCTCTACGACCTGGGGGCCATCGGCCCCTACACCGCCCAGACCAACACCCTGGCGGCCAAGATCCTGACGGTCGTCGTCAACTGATCGGCACAGAAGCGATCGACTCGGGCTGCTCCTGAGTCGCAGCACCCGACTGTCCGCGGGCCTTGCGCCCGCCCTGCGCGCGGGCGCAGACTCTGGGATCGGCGCCAGTGGCCGATCCCAGAGTCTTTGTGCAGAGCATCGGATCCCCGGGGTCAGGCGCCTGCTCCTGCAGACCCCGTAGCGGTCGATCCGAGCGTGGGCCTCGGCGCACACACTCTCCAAGACGGCCACGGGGACCGGCCTGGGGATCGGGATCCACAGGCGGTTCCGAAGGGCGAACGGGCCCCCCGGGGCCCGCTGCGGATGAGGGCACAGCCCTGCCACCCGCGCATTAGACTCGGTGCGTTGGCCTCGGCTCCGCCAAGCTGCCCCGCGGCACGCCTGCCACGCAATCCTCGAGTTCGAAGCCGCCATGGCGCCCAGGGCCAATCAAGAGTCCAAGCTGCTCGCGACGTTGCAGCAGCGCTTCGCCCAGCACCCCGAGCGCCATCCCCAGATCTCCTGGGCAGACGTCGCGGCCAGATTGGCCGCCGCGCCCAAGTGCCTCGCGGTCCTTGAAGGCATGGAGCGCACCGGGGGCGAGCCGGATGTGGTCGGCATCGAGCGCGACGGCGGGCTGCTGTTCTTTGACTGCGCCCCCGAGTCGCCGGCGGGCCGGCGCAGCCTGTGCTACGACCAGCAGGCGCTCGAGCGGCGCAAGCAGAACAAACCCCTCGACAGCGCCCTGGGCCTGGCCGCCAAGTTGGGCATCGCGCTCCTGACCGAAGCGCAGTACCGCGCCCTCCAGGCGCTGGGCGAATTCGACCGCAAGACCTCGAGCTGGGTGTCGACCCCAGCCGACATCCGCGCTGCCGGCGGCGCGCTGTTCTGCGATCGGCGCTACGGCCACGTGTTCACCTACCACAACGGCGCGGACTCCTACTACGCGGTGCGTGGCTTCCGCGGTTGCTTGCGGATCTAGCCTCCCCGTCCGGACGGCCGCCGCGATTCGCTTCGAGACTCCCAGGGCTCGCCAAGGCCTGTGCTGCTCGGCACTCGGGTCTGCGACCGTACTGCGATGCCACGCGACCCGGAGAACCGCCGCTCTTGATCCAAGCCTGCCTCGAGACCGAAGGCGATGCGACCTGGAGCCGCGAGCTGCAGGCCCTCGAGGCCGCTGCGCGGCTGCACCCCTCCGCGCGGGCTTTCCTGGTCACCCTCGACGCCAGCCCGCCGAGGCGACCCTTGCCCGACCGGCTGAGATGGTCGTCCGCGGCGCAGTGGCTGCTCGAAGAGCTCTGATCCGCGGCTCAGAGCTTGCGGTCAAGGATCGAGCTCGTCCCGGAGCGCCCTAGAGGATTCGATGCCCGCCGCCCGCCGGAGCGGGCGCCGGGATCAGTCAAAAACTGGCCGAAGCTCAGCAGATCACTTCCACTTGAGCTCGCCCACGAACTTCCTGTCGCCGTTGGAGGTCGTGCCATAGACCTTGACATCCGCACCTTGGGCGGGCGCGCCCGGATCGGGTTCGTGGAAGGTGATCTCGGGATCGATTGTTCCTTGACCTTTGATGGTGTATTTGTCCTTGTCGATCTTGACGTTGTTGATCCAGACACTGGTCACGTTGATGTTCCCAGGACTTCCATGCGGGCCCTTCGTGATCTGCACGGACGGGTCCCCTCCAGGGGCTTTCCCGCTGGCCACGATCGTTCCGGAGCCGAACTCCTCGATCGCACAGGCGCTCGGCGATTCGGCGCGCTGGGCTTCGGGATGCTGAGCCAGGGGAACGGCTGCGTAGGTCAGCAGCAGAGCGGCGATGGCGGTCGGAGAGAAGGCGGAGAACAGCTTCATGGTGGGTTCGTTGGGGATGCGCCGGAGGCCAGAGGAGCCGTAGGCTGGGAGCGGGAGATGGAGCGGGCCCCGGGGACCCACCCGACTCGGGCGGCCTTGGAGGACCCACTGGATAAAGCGCAGAGCAGCGCGATTTCCGCCGCTGAATTCGAGCGGGGAATGGAGGTCCCGTAAAAAGGGGCGACGGGCTCGGACCGATCCATGGGGCTGCACTCGTGAGCCGCGCTGAGGTGGGCGGGGTGCCTGGGGCTCCGAGCGGTGCGGAAGATCGGGACAGGGTTGGGGTGGCGCGAGGCGCTGGCCCGCTGTCCTGAGGAGCGCTGCGCCTCCGGCCAGGCAGTCCGCGGGGGAAAGCGAGACGCGCGATCGCCGCGAGTTCCGCTGGCGGGCGGAGTTAGGCTGCGGTCGGGCGCTCGTCGGTCCCCGGGTGCCTTGAGCGGCGAGCTGGAGGGTTCCTAACCTGTTGGCCCTTTCGGTCGGTCGGGGGTCGGGGAACGTTGCCCTGGCTCCGCGGCGGCCTAAGACCTGGGTCATGCCCTCCCACCTCGCACCCGCCGTTCCCCGCGCCGCGCCGCTTGCCACGGCGTCGCGCTCGGTTGCGCTGGCGCTGGCAGCGCTGGCCCTGCCGAGCTGTTCCGGCGGCGGAGGCACGGGAGCCGGCCCGGGCGCCGGCGACACCCAAGCCCCGACGATCGCCTGGAAGGCGATCCCGGCCCTCCAGACCGGCCTGCCGGTGCTGCTCGAGGTGGAGGCCAGCGACGCTCAGGGGCTCGAGCGCGTCGAAATCGCCCTGGATGGCCAGCCGTTGGCCAGCCTGCAGACGGCCCCCTTCGAGTTCGAGTTCCTGCCGAACGCCGTGCCGGGCACGGCCTTGGCCCTGACCGCCACGGCCTTCGATGCCGCCGGCAACCGGTCGAGCGCCGCCGCGGCGCCCGTGGTCCAGCTCGGGGGTAGCCCCGAGGTGGTGCTCGCCGGGGGCCTGGAGGCGGCCCCGGCGGTGCAACGCTTCGCCTACAGCGCCGACGGCGGCCCCTGGAGCGAGCCGACCCTGGTCGGCAGCCTCGACGGCCAGACGGTCGCAGCGGCCGCTGGGCAGGTCGGCCACTTCCCGGCCGCGGGCGGCGGCCTGCTGGAGTGGAACTCGGCCATGGACCTCGGGCTGGTCGACCGGCGCGGCGTCCTGTTGGCGCTGGCGCTGCGCGACGCACAGGGCCAGTGGCGCTGCAGCGAGCCGATCGCCGTGGACGTGCTCAACGCGACCCTGATCGCCACCTACCGCCAGCGCCTGTTCCCGGACGCCGAGGACATCCTCGATCACGGCAGCCCCTACCTGGCCAAGATCTTACCGAGCCTGGTGATCGATTCGCTGCCCAGCGGGGTCGTGCGCAAGCGCTTCGTCTTCGACAGCCCCCATGTGCCGGAGCTGGGCGCCCCCGACAACGTCTGCGCCGGCTGCACGTCCTGGAAGAAGGACGTCTGGACGGACATCGAATGCAGCCTGTACCTGCCGGCGGGCGCGGCGCCGACCGAGTTCCTGTTGATGAACGTGCTGGGGGGCGAAGCGACCCTGTGGAGCCCCGACTTCGCGCTGCTGTTCCCGGAGTTCCAGGATGGCAGCATCCCGGGCGTCGGCACTCCCAGCCAGGCCAAGCAGGCCAGTTTCGAGGCCTCGGTGTTGGCCACGGTCGAGGAACTCGGCATCGGCGTGATCGTGGGCGATTTCCTGCAGGCCGGCGGGTCCGTGCCCGGCAGCGTCGCTGGGGTCGCGCTGTGTTCCTTCGACCAAGCCCTGGCCAGCGGCGAGCCGCGCTGGAACGCCTGGGTGGCCGCCGCGGCGGCCATGCTGCGAGCCCTGACCGCGACCGAGATCGTGCAGGGCGCCGCGCCGGGCAGCCTGCGCTTCGCGCTGCAGGGCAGCTCGCGCTTCGGCTGGGCCTCCGGCTTCGCGGTGGCCGCCGATCCCCGCGTGCTGGGCGCTTATCTGCACGTCAGCGCCGGCATCGGCGAGTGGGACCTCTTGGGCGAAACCGCGGTGGCGCACTTCACCCCGGGCCTGCAAACCAACTGGGACGGGGCCTTGGCGGGGCTATGGGCCGCGGGCTATCCGCTCTATTTCCCCCTGAATCTGGATGGCTTCGCGCTGATCGAAGAGCTGGAGGACACCGGCGTATGGCACCAGACCAGCGATCCGGCGGTGCAGATCGCCCTGGCCCTCTTGCAGGGCAAGCAGATCCACCAGCAGGAGGCCAGCGCCGATTGGAACTTCGACCTGCGGCTGCGCGGGCAATGGTTCGACGACACGCTCCGGCGGCGTTATCCCCAGGGATCGGTGCGGATGCACTACACCGCCAACGCCGATCACGGCTCCTCGGGTCCCCAGGATTTCCTGAACCTGCGCTCCTTCGCCGCGGGCGTCTTCCGCGGGCGCTCCAGGAGCGACGTGGAAGCCGAGGCGATCCTGCTGCCGAGCGGTCAGGTGCTGGTGCGAGCGCGGGTCGAAAATCCCGCCCCCGCACAGCTCGAGATCGCCGCGGTGCGCCTGCGCTTCGGCGTCGACGACGACGGCGATTGGCGCCACATCGGGCTGCCCGCCCCGGCGCTCGGTTCGCCCTGCCTCGATCCCCTGACCGGCCAGCCGCAGGTCTGCTTCGGTCAGGGTAATCTGTTCAGCAACCGCAGCTTCCAATCGGTCCCGCTGTTCCCGAGCGGCGTCCCGGGCGAATACCTGGGCAGCCTGGACCTGGGCCTCGTGGGGCCGCCGCAGGATCGCTTCACGGCCTTGTATGTCGAGGTCGAGGACCGCCTGCTGCCGGGCGGATTGCCGGGCGTTGCCGGGCCCAATCGCTACTTCCACTCGAGTCGCTTCTTCTTCTTCGAGAAGCCCTGAGGGCCAGCGCAGGGGCGGCGCGGGAAGCCCCGGGCGGCGCGTTTGGGCGGTGGGCTCAGCGCGGAGTGGCCTTCACCGGATCGCGCGGCGAGGGGCGCAGATCGCGCAGCTCCAGCAGGGCTCCCAGGCGCTCGCGGCGCCACAGCCAGCTCCAGCCGGCCCCCCCGTCCAGGGAATAGCCCTCCGAGTCCTCTGCGTGCACCAGACGCGGTGGATAGCCGAAGGAGCGGGTCGGCGGGCCGAGCTTCTCGACCACCGGCTGCAGGGTCCCGCGGGCTCCGTTCAGGTCGAATTGGTTGCTGGAGACGACCCACTGGTAGACCCCCCGCTGGAGCTGATCCAGCAGCGCCACCTGCATGTCCGGGCGTGGGAGGCCGTTGGGCGAATAGAGCGTCGGGACTCCCAGGGGGCGAGTGGATTTGAGCGCGCGCCCGCAAGGCACGGACTCGAGCATCAGCTGATAGCGCTGCCAGACGGTCAGCGACCAATCCGGCAGCGCCAGGAGGCTGCGCCGAGGCTCGGCCAGCGGCAGGCAGACCTGATTGCCGAGCAGGATCAGATCGCTCTGTGGGTCGGCGTGCTCGGTCAAAAAATCGGCCAGTTGGCTGTGGGTGTCCGGCCGCGAGCGCAGGCGCTGGAGCTGGACGTCCTGGGCCAGCGGAAAGGCCAGCGCCAAGAGTGCAGCAAAAGCGGCGCGGCGCGGCGGAGCGAGCGCGGGGAGTCGGCGCAGGGCCAGGGCGGCCCCGGCCGCCGCGAGCAGCGCCGCGTAGGGCAGCAGCGGCAGCAGGAAACGACCGAAGGTGCGCGCGTACAGGCCGATCACCAGCAGGTAGGGCAGGGCGAAGGCCAAGGCGATCCACAGATCGCGGCGCGCGACTTTGGGCAGCCGCGCCGAACGGGCGCGCCCGAGCAGCAGGGCCAGCCCTAGGCCACCGAGCAGGACCATGAGCGGGTCGTGCCCCCACAGGTAACCCAGCACCAACAGGAAACCCCGTCCGTCGATGTTGATGCTGTCGATGCGGTGCCCGGACAGGAAGAACGAGCCCTCCGGCTTGTCGAAGCCGAGGTCGCTGCCTGCGCCCATCAGGGTCGGGTAAGCCAGGTCGATCGAGAAGCCCAGCAGGCCGAGGGGCAGGAGCGCCGAGAGGCGGGCGAAGCCGCGCTCGCGGGGCCAGCGCAGCAGCAACGCCAGCCCCAGCGGCAGCAGCAGCGCGAAGCCGTTGTGCAGGCAGGCCACGGCCGCGGAGGTCGTCAAGCCGGCCCACAGATAGGCCGGAACACCGCCGCGGCGCACCAGGCGCTGGCAGGCCAAGACCGCCCACACGCCCAGGGTCGCCAGGGGCACATGGGGCCGCGCCTGCTGTGAATACAGGCAATGCAGCAGGCTGGTCGCCACCAGGGCGGCCGCGAACAGGCTCGGCCCGCGGCCCAGGAATCGGCGCGCGAGCAGATAGCTGCCGGGGATCAGCAGCAGAGAGAAACCCACCACCATGCGGCGGCCCATCCGGTGGGGCTCGGCCGCAACCGAGAGGTGCTCGCTGAGCGGCGCTTGCACCGGCGCGGTTTGCACCAGTTCTCCAGGCAGCGCCTCCAGCAGGAGCCCCAGCAGGAGCGGGTATTGCGAATTGACCGCGTCTTCCTTCGATCGCAGGCCCAGGCGCTGCTGCTCGAGGTGCAGCGCTTGGACCACCACCACGTCGTCCGGTTCCGGCATCGCCGGCAAACGAGCGTCCAGGTTCCACAGGCGCAGCCCGAGGGCCAGGGCGGTCAGCAGCACCAGCGCCACCAATGCGCGGCGCCGCGTCGTCCCTTGGGGCACGACGCGGCCTGCCGGTCTTTCGGGGGGGATCGCGTGGGCAGCGCGTCCCTCGGGGGGGGCTTCCCTGGGCAAGGGGAGCCGGGGCCTGGGAAGTGGCCCCGGAGGTGCAAAACTGTAATAAAAGCGTCCTGCTTGGGTGGGCAGGCGCTCTCCAGGGGGGCTTCCCGGCCCGCCATTAGGCAATTAATCCTTCAGCCTCAGCCCCGAGGCCCCCCCGCCGGAGCGCCGATCCAGGGCGGCGGACGGGCAGGCCCACCCGAGCCCGGGGGGAGGTTTGCTTGCTTTCCGCCGCCCGGAAGGCGCGCTCAGCGCCCCCCGGACGGCCTGACGCGCCGCTCGCAGTCGGGCGGGAGGGCTCAGAGGCTGGGAAAAAATCGGCGCGCAGCGACGATCCCAGCCTCTGCGGCCGCCGGATGGCGGCCCAAAGGCATGCTGACAGGCTGGTCTGACTGCTCGGGCGCAGCCCGAGTCGATTTTTTCTCAGCCTGTCAGCGGAATCGACGGGCGATCGATTGTTGGCCTTCGATCGAGAGCACGAATTGCTGGGCGGGGCCCTCCGCGCCGGGCTCGAACTCGACCGTCAGGTCGGCGCCGGTCTGGGCCAGGAACCGGCCGCCGCCCTGGTAGGCGAGGGGCTGGTCGAGATCCGCGCCGGTCAGGCGCAGGCGGCCCTCCTGGACCGAGAGCAGCAGGCTGTCGCAGCCGATCTGATACTCCCCCACCAGACGCGCGAGTTCTTCGCTGGAGACCGGCAGGTCGGTGCGCTCGGGCTGGGGCAGATCGAAGAGCGCCACGGTCAAGGCGCGCTCGAGGGCCGCGAGGGACTGGGGCCGGGCCGGCGCCAAAAGCGCGATGGTCAAGTCCAGGCTCGGGTAGTGCACGGCGCGCAGGTTGGTGCCCTGGGCGGCGCCGGCCACCAGCAGGCCGTCCAGTTCGGCCAGCCGCGTGTGGGCCAGGCCCAGGCCGCGACCGGTGCGCTGGCCGTTCGGCAGGTGCACGTTGGCGGTCAGCCGCTCGCTGGTCTCGGCGTCCAGCAGCTCGCCGCCCAGCAGGGCCCGCAAACCCGCGGCCAGCTCGCGCGCGGACAGCTCCAGCTCGACGCCGGCCAGTTCCGCCGGCAGTTCGACGCTTTCGAGGCGCCCGAGGCCCTGGTCCTGGGCCAGTTCCATCCAGGTGCCCGCCAGGGCCCCGATCAGGCGCTTGTCCTTCCAGCCGAGGGCCGGGAACAGCTTGGCTTCCGCCTGGGCCGCCAGACCCTGGCCGGCCGCGCTCTGCATCCACAGATCGAGCAGCAGCAGATCCGCGTTGGTCCAGCCGTAGCAGCTCTGCGGCGCCGCCGCGGGCGAGGCGCTGCGCAGCCAGGTCAGCCAGGGCGGATCGACCGGCGGCTGGCCCTCTTCGGCGGGGGCGCCCGCTTCGATGGGCAGGGAAGCCGGCACCAACGCCAGCCCGGAGGTGTGGGCCAGCAAACCGTGCAGGCTCACGCCGGGCAGCTCGAGCTTGCGCTCCGGCAGCAGCGCGGAGAGCTCGGTCCCCGGCTGAATGCCCTTGGCCTCGGCCGCCTGCAGCGCCGCCGCGGCGAACAGCAGCTCGGCCAAGGACGCCGCCGGCAGCGCGGTGTCGGCGGTCAGCGGGCCCCTGTCGGAATGGCCCAGAGCCGCGCCAGCGAGCTCCTCCGTGCCCACCAAGGCAACCCAGGCCAGGCCCGATAGGTCCTGTTGCTCGAGGGCCTGCTCGGCGAGATAGCGCAGGCGCTCCTCGCGGGCTTTCGAACGATCGACCTCTTGCCACGCGCCCGCCAGGGGCGCGAAACCAACCAGCACGGATGCAGCGATCAAGGTGCGCATGGTTTCCTCCGCGGACCGGGGATCAGCCCCAGGACTGACCGCCGCGGGAACTCCACGGCGGCAAAGCGAGCGTAGCGGCCGCGCCGTGCCAGCGGGCGCCCGGCTCTCGAACTCCCACCATTGCGGTGCGCAATGACCGCGGCGCCTGTCCTAGCCGGCAGCCGGCGGGGCCCGCCACAGGCGCGAGCGGGCCCGTGGCCCAGATTTGGTCTTTCATGCCGCCGGGCCCCGAGCCTCGCCCGGGGGCTCCCGTAGCAGCCTAGGGAATCGTGCGGGAAGCCTCAGAAACGACCTGGGAAGCGGGCGCTCGCTCCGCTGCGGACCAAGGCAACAGGGCAACCCTCGATCCCTGGGCCAGCACCTCGGCGATGTAGCGCGCTTCGTGGGCGCGGCGGCGCAGCAGCAGCGGATCCCGCAATCTCAGCGGGCTGAGGCTTTGGTTGATGACCCAGGCAAAGGGGCGGATTCCGGCGCGTCCGAGGTCTGACTGCAGGTGCACGGCCTCGTGCACCGGCGTGGCCTCGGGGAGCGTGATCAGCAGGATGCGCGTGAATTCTGGGTCGCGCAGGCGCGGCAGCAGGCGGCGGACCTCCTCGGGCACCGCTCCGCTCGATCGTTCGACCTCGCGGTGGTAGCTCTCGGCCGCGTCCAGCAAGAGCAGGCTGTGCCCCGTCGGGGCGGTGTCGATCACCACGAAAGCGTCGCGGCCGCGGTCGACCCGGCGAGCGAAAGCCTGGAATACCGCGATCTCCTCGGTGCAGGGGCTGCGCAGATCCTCTTCGAGCAGCGCTCGACCCGCGGGGTCCAGAGCGGCCCCGGCCTTGGCCAAGACCTCGGCGCTGTAGGCGGCGACCTCCGCCGCCGGATCGATGCGATCGACAGTCAGGCCCGGCGGCAATCGCTCGCCCGCCGCCGCGATCAGGGCAGCGCTCACATGAGCGGCGGGATCGGTGGTCGTCAGGTGCACCCGATGCCCGCGGCGCGCCAATTCGAGCGCCAGAGTCACCGCCACGGTGGTCTTGCCGACCCCGCCCTTGCCCATGGTCAAGATCGCGCCATGGCCGGGCCGTTCGAGTTCGGGCAGCAGGCTCTCGAGCCCCGGGGGGAGATCCTGGGTCGCGGGGACTTCGGCGCCCGTCAAGGGATTCCGCGCGGCAAGAGCCTCGGCTCCGGGTTTTTCGGCGCGCATGTCGAGGGCAGGCACAGACAACCCGACGCCGTCCGGCAGGAGCCGTTCCAGGGCCTGCAGACCCACCAGTCCGAAGGGCAGCAGCGGCAGATCGAGCCGCGGGAGAGCCGCCAGCCCCCTGGGCAAGGCTGCCAGCGCCGTCTCGTCGCGCCGCTGGAAGGCTGCCGCCACGGGATCGCTCGGTTCCCCGGCCAGAAAGCGTCCGTTGATCACCAGCGCCAGGTTGCCGATGCCCAGCGCGGCGAGCTCGGCGCGCGTGCGCTCTGCCTCGCGCAAAGCCGCGGATTCAGCGCGGGCCACGAGGACCAAGAGCGTGCGTGCTCGATCCTCGAGGGCGGCACGGCTCGAGGCGTACAGTCCACGCTGGGCCTCGAGCCCCGCCAGGGGCCCAAGGCAAGAGGCGCTGCCACCGCCGCTGCCTAGGAACCCGCTCCAAGCGGCCGGCAGCTCCAGGAGCCGCAGGGTGTGGCCGGTCGGTGCCGTGTCGAACACGACATGATCGAAGTCCGCGCTGGCCGCGGGATCGCCGAGCAGCTTGGAGAACTCGTCGAAGGCCGCGATTTCGACGGTGCAGGCGCCGGAGAGCTGCTCTTCGATGCTGCGCACAGCCGCCGCAGGCAGCAGGGCCCGGTAGGGCCCTACCAAGCGCTCACGATAGGCGGCCGCGGCCGCCACCGGGTCGATGTTCAGTGCGGACAGGCCAGGTGCCCCGGGTACGGGCGTGGGGCTCGCACCCAAGGCCACCCCGAGCACCTCGTCCAGGTTGGAAGCCGGATCGGTGCTGACCAGCAGCACCCGCCGACCCAGGCTCACCAGACGCAGCGCGGTGGCGCAGGCCACGCTGGTCTTGCCGACCCCACCTTTGCCGGTGAAGAGCAGGATGCGCGGCGGATCCTCTAGGAAAACGATCGGACTGGGCTTTGGCATGGGAGCGGGTCGTTGAGCGGACATGGGAATCGGGCGCCAAAGCCAAGCCGCGTCTGCGAGCCGCCTCTAGCGCAGCAGGCCCACATCGCGCCTTGGGCCGTCGACAAGCTGCATGCGCCGGTCTTCGGTCGAGGCTTTGGACGATGCGCCGGCCGGCACTTCGCTCTCGGCCCGATGCCCGCAGAGTCGCCAGGCGAGTTCCTGCGGGAGGCCTGATCGGATGGCTCGGGCGCGGCCCGAGACGATGCCTTCTACGCAGATCAGCAGCAGGAGCCGCCGCTGGCCTGCGGGCGGCAGGCGTTGGCCGGGGTCGGCTGGGTCGCTGCGGGGCGCAGCACCAGCCCACACAGCGCCGCTAAAGTCTCCCGAGATGGGTAATGCCCTTCCGCGACGATGCGCCCGTCCGCGACGACCAGCGGCAGCACCTGATTGCCGCGCTCCAAAGCACCGCGCACCAGGGAATTCAGCGCGAAAGCGGCCGGCTGCTGGGAGAGGTTGTAGCGCTCCACGGCCACCCCCTGATCGGCCAACCAGGCCAGGTCGGCGGCGACACGGGCCAGCTCGGGATCGACCGCGGGCCCGCAGACCCCGGTGGAGCAGCAGAGGGCCGGGTCGTAGACGCTCAATTTCTTTTCCATGGGCGGCGGGCGCACTGGGCGCAACTCCTTGGATGCCAGCATAGCGGGCTGGTTCCCGGGCGCTGGCGATCGGATCCACGCAGATGCCGTCCTGCCGTCGGGTTGGGCCTGGGGCGGGCAGCCCACGCTCCGCTTGTCCGCGCCAGGGTCCCGAAGCCCCCGCGATGGACCAAGGCCCGGCGCCAACCCGACGCCCGCCCCGGCTCAAGGCAGCCGCAGGTCGGTCCCGATCGCGGCGGGCCAATCGAAGGCCAGGGTGCGCGCCCAATCGGCGCCCAGGGTGCGGTCCGGCGGCGCCTTGCCGGGCGGGAACAGCCGGAAGGTGGCTGCGGGCAGGGTCAGCTCGAGCCAGCCTTCGGCGTCGGTCGCGAGGCGCGCCGGGTCCCTGGCCACGTCCGCGGGATCCTGCCGCGGGTCCCCTTGCAGCCACGGCCGGGCCCGGCGCAGGGGCTGGCCGGCCGCATCCAGCAGACGCACCCGCCCGGTGTGGAGCGCCAGGTCGAGCTGCCACACGCGGGCCTCCCCCGGGGCCAACTGGAGCTCCTCTGGAAAGGCGATCGCGAAGCGCAGCCGGCCGTTGGACCCCAGGGCCCGCAGGCCGACCCGATAGCGGCCCGGGATCAGGTCCTCAAGCAGGCCCCGCTCCCCTTCGATCGAGCCGCGGCGCACCCGCCCCTTGGAATCAGACAGCACGAGCTCGAACGGCGCCAGCCCTTCTGGAGCGAGCACCTCCAAGGAAGCCGGCGGCTCGCCGGACAGATCGCGCTCCAGCTCGACCCGCAGGTCGCGCCGCCCCCCCGGCGTTATGGCGGCCAGCTCGATATCCAGGTCCAGGTAGCCGTCGGCGCTGATCCGCAACGTTTCAGGGTCCGGCAACAATCCACGCAGGATCCGACGACTGCCGCCGCTTCCCTGGGTGGGGGAAGAGATGGTGCTGAGCCGATAGGAATGGGAATCGCCCAATCGGCGCCAAACCGTGTAGTCGGCGATCGCTCGCCCGCTGCCCTGTTCGACGACCTCCAGCAGGAGCGTGCTATTGCCTTCCAGGGTCACCTTGGTGACCTGACCGTCGGGAAGCAGCGCCACGACCTCCGGGAGGAAGCGGGGATCGTCGAGGATCAGCTCGAGCTGTTCGGCCAGGGCGTGTTGGACGTAGATCCGCTCGATCGGCTGATGATGGGAAGGGGAGCCATCGAAGCTTGAAGGCGGTTGGGCGGGTCCCGCGGCGCGCGCCTCCGCGAACGGGCGGGCGCTGGCCGGATCGAATCCGATCCGCAGCGGCAGCGGGCCGCCGCGTCCGCGCACTTCGATGCCGGAGGGCGCCTGCGCCGCGGCGGGCGAGAGCGGCAACGAAGAGAGCAGACTGAATTCCACGACCCGCAGCTCGGCCGTGTCGGGGCCCGTGTAAACGGCGCGGGCCTGGACCACACCGACCTCCGGCGACCAGGGGGGCACGTCGAGCTCGAGGTCCGCCTGGGCGCCGGAGGAATGCCTGACCAGAAGCCGCTGCCGACCCGCTTCCATGGCCTGGATGCGCACTCCCTCGCGGCCGAGGGGCAAAACGGGATCGGGAGCCACGATCGACGTCCTGCCGATCCCGGTCTTCGGGCGCGGGACAGTGCCGGCTTCGGAGCGGTCGAGTCGCTTCACGGCCTGCTCCAAGGGATCAGGACCCAGGAAGCTGCAGCCGGTGTACAGCACCCGGCCGGTGGGGTCCTCGAGCGCGAGCTGCACGGGCGTGCCGCGCCGCAACGGGATGTCGCCGCCTTCGTAGGCCCCGTCGATGGGTTCGGACAGAGAGCGCGTGGTGGACACGAAACCCGGTGCAGAGATCCGCAGGTACCTCCATCGACTGTAGGTCTTGGCCCTGGCCGGTCGCATGGCCGGCACCTGTTCGTCCAGTTCCAGCTTGAACTCGAAACGCCCATCGGGCCCTGTCCGGGCGCCCGGTTCATAGACCGCGACCCAATCGAGATCGCCCTGCTTGGTGTAACCCGGCGGTCCGAGTTCGATGAGTGCATCGGCCAGGGGCTGCCCGCCCTCGTCGATCACGCGGCCGCGCACGGTCGCCGCGGAACTCGGCAGGGGCGGCGGGGGCGGAGGGGGCGGCGCGTCCTGCGAAGCGCTGCCCCAGGTTGGAGTCGACCGCGGATCGGGCTCCGCATCCCACGGCTGCGCGGCGCGGGCGCCCAACAGCAGACAGGCACAGACAAGGACCGCGCTTTGGATCCGGGCGCGCAGTTGGCGAGGGGTCGAGTTCATGGCGGAGATCTCTTCGGAGTCCAGGCAGCAGGCAAGCAGCACGAGAGCCAAGCCGATGGACCGGGTGGGGGTCGCTGGCGAACTCGGCTCGTGGGGCCCGGTCGCGGCCCCGGGGGAATCGCGATTTTCTGCTCAGGGCAAGCGCAGCTCGCGGCCCTGGAGGGCGGGCCAATCCAGGGCGGCCGAGCGCGAGCGCGAGGGCCCGGCGATGCGCTTGGGGGGCCGCTTGCCCGGGGGGAACAGGCGGAAGGGAGCGGCGGGCAGATCCAGGTCGAGCCAGCCCTCGGCGTCGGTGCAGACCGCCACGGATTCTTCGATCAGCTTGGCTGGATCCTGGTTCGGATCGAAGCGCAGCCAGAGTTCGGCCTCGCGCAGGGGCGCGCCGTCCGCGGACAGGATCCGCACACGGCCGCGGGTCATGGCGATCTCCGGGCGCCAGACCTGAGCCTGGCCAGGCGCGAGCTACAGCTCGCTCGGCAGCCCGATCTCCCACAGGCCGGCGCCGGTCGGCGCGATGCCGCGCAGCGCGGCGCGATAGCGGCCGGGCGCCAGGCTGCCGAAGGCGGCGCTGCCCGAGGAGAAAGGGCCGCTGCGCACCTCCCGGCCAGGCCCGGCCAGCACCAGCTCGAGCGCCGGCAGACCTTGCGGCAACAGCACCTCGAGAGAGGCCGGCACGTGGGCCGAGAGATCCAGGTCGCGCTGGAGCACCCCGCCGGCGGACAGATCGACCTCGGCCAGCACGGCCCGCGGGTCGCTGCCCGGCGTGGCCGGATGCAGGCGATACACGTCCGGCGCGAAGCCAGAAAGCTCGTAACTCGGCGCGTCCAGGGCCAGGAACAGGTCCGGATCCCCATCGGGGGGGCAGAGCTGGTTGCCCAGGTTCTGGAGCGAAAGCGATTCCTGGATGCGATCGCGGGTCAAACGCAGCGGCAGCCGTCCGCGGCGCAGCTCGGCGGGCAAAACGAGGTTTCCGCGCAGGGTGCAGCTCGGTTCGAGCTGCAGCTCGAAGGTTTGGCCCGGGATCTCCGCCAGATTGAACTCCACGGGCCCCGCCAAGCGCAGCATGCGGTCCCCGGCGATCAGCCGGAAACTCATCGATCCGGTCCCCTCCCAATAGAAGAGGTCGTCCAATTCGAACAAGCCCGGCTCAATCGTCTCCGGTTCGAAAATCTGGTAATTGGGCACCACATAGGCCGGCGAATTCTGGAGCACAAGCGCACGGAACAGTTGGAGCGGAGCCTGACCTTCGATCTGACCCACGATCCTGGCCCAGACCGAGCCATCCAGTTCCACGCGCAGCCGGCGGGTGCCACCGGGTTCGACGGCCGGCAGTTCCAACTTCTGGTGACCGTGACCGTCTGCCTGGATGCGTAACCGCAGGGCATCGGGCGGCAGGCCCCGGAGGACGCGCCGGGTCACGGTGCCCCCATCCTCGGCTGAAAGATCGCTCGCATCCAGGAAATCGAACGTCTCGAAGCTGCCGTCGACTTCGAGAGCGATCTGGGCTTCTTGGATCGCCTCCCCGCTGGCCCGATCGACGAGCTCCAGGATCAGGCTTGAATTGCCTTCGATCCGGATCTCCGTGACCTCCCCGGAGGGCTCGAGCGAGCGCATCAGGGGAATGTAGCGGGGATCGAGGACGCTCAGCGTCATGGGCTGTTTCCCGCCGGAGCGCACGAAGATCGACTCCTGGGGTCCGATCCGGAACGACAGACCCGGGACACCGCTCGGGGCGGGCACGTCGCGGGCCTGTGACAGCGGACGCGCCGTGGCCGGATCGAAGCCGATCGTGAGCGGCAGGGGCCCGTCCGGGCCGAAGACCTCGATCCCCTGGGGCGAAAGGGGCGAGCCCGGCGGAAGGTCAAAAAAGTCGTTCAACGCAAAGCGGATCGCGATCAGCCCGCTGAGGTCGGGACCGTCGTAGACGGCCTGGACCTCGACCGCGGAGACCTCCGGGGACCACTCGGGCACTTCGAACTCGACCTCGACCCCCGCACCCGAGAAGTGCTCCAGCCGCAAGCGCTTCGTTCCGGGCCGCATGGCCTCGATCCGCAGGCCGTCGGGACCCAGGTCCGCTGAAAATCCGCTGGAGCTCACCCCGTGCTTCAATTCGCCCCCCGCGATGCGCTTGACGGGCGTCATCAAGCTAGGCACCTCGAACGTCCAGCCCTCGTGCAGCGGCCGGCCTTGGGTGTCGTGCAGCGCGACCTGCACAGGCACCCCGCGGCGCAGGGGGATCGAGCCGAGCTCGATTCCACCGGAAAGCCGCGTTGGCAGGTGCAATTCCGCCGGCAACAGACCGGGCAGCCGGAAGACGATTTCGAGCTCGTCCCCCTCGGGAACCGACTCCAACGTCAGCTCGAAACGGCCATCGGCGGCGGAAACGGCCGTGGACTGGTAGACCCAGACGTACTCGCCCCGCTCGTTGGGCTCGAATGCCTTGTCGCCGCCGGCGACCTCCACGCCGGCCAAGGGCTGTCCGGCGACATCCACGAGCTGGCCGCGGAGCCGGCATGTGGACCTCGCCGGCTCGGGATCTTCCGCTGACTGCGGGCGCGAACTCGAAGCGGAAATTGGATACCGGAGCGCGGCGCCATGGGCCGCGAGCGGGGACAGGCACAGCGTCGCGCCGGCGAGCCAGGCGGACGCTCGGGGGCAAGACGAGCGCATGGGGCCAGCCTAAGCGCAGCGGCGCGGATCGGGAAGGCTCCCGCCAGACTCCGCGGTCACAATTGTCCGGACATCAGGCGCGTCAAGCGGATCACCACGCGCTTCCACCAGGGCTGCTTGGCGTAGGTGTCGAGGTCCGCAGGTGTGGCCTGCTCGAAATCGCGCCGCAGGGCGTCCTCCAGGGTCTGGACCGCAGCCGGCTGGCGGGTCACGGCGGTGGCCTCGAAGTTCAGGTGGAACGAGCGGTTGTCGAGGTTCACCGAACCGACCGCGGCGAGCTGGTCGTCGACCAGGGCCACCTTTTGGTGCATGAAGCCGGCGTGGTAATGGAACAGCTGGATGCCGACGTGTTTGATCTCGTCGTAGTAGCTGAGCGAGCACAGGCGCGGCACCAGGTGATCGGCGCGCAGCGGCACCAGGATGCGCACATCGACCCCGCGCAGGGCGGCGGCCTTGAGGGCCGCCAAAGTGGCGCGATCGGGCACGAAGTAGGGTGTCGCGATCCACAGCCGGCGGCGCGCGGTGGCGAACAGGGCGTTAAAGAACAGGCTGCAGATCTCGATCGGATCCGAGGGGCCGCTGCACACGACGGCCGCTGGCGCAGCGCACACGGCGCGCCCCTCCGGGGCCGGCAGCACCACGCTCCAATCGCCGCGCAGGGCTTCCCCCGTGGCCCAGTACCAATCCGCCAGGAACGAGGCCTGCAGCAGCTTGACGGCCGGCCCCTCGAGACGCATCTGCGTGTCCCGCCAGGGTCCGATCTCGGGGTCCTGTCCCAGGTACTCGTCGCCGATGTTGACACCGCCGCAATAGCCGATGCGGCCGTCGACCAGCAGGATCTTGCGATGGTTCCTGAAGTTGATCTGGAAGCGGTTGCCCGGTCCGCGGGTGGTCTTGAAGCCGCTGCTGCGGATGCCGGCCGCCCGGACGCGCCGGAGGAAGGTATCCGACAGGTCGAAGCTGCCGATCTCGTCGTAGAGCAGGCACACGCTCAAGCCCGCCGCGGCGCGCTCAGCCAGAGCCGCCAGGAAGCGCTCGCCGGTCCCATCGTCGCGCAGGATGTAGACCTGCAGGAACACGCTGTGGCGCGCGGCCTGGATGTCCGCCAGCATGGCGGCGTAGATCGCTTCGCCGTCGATCAGGATGCGGGAGAGGTTGCCCTCGGTGAAGCCCAGGGGCAGCAGATGGCGCAGGGTCTGTCCGAGGCTCTCGATGCGCGGGTCCAGCACGCTTTGATGGCGCTTGGCCTCGCCGAACAGATCCTGCAGCGTGGTGCGATAGCGAGCTTGGGCCGCGCGCAGCCCGCGCCCGTAGCCGTTGAACTTGGTGCGCCCGAGCACCCAATAGGCCGGCACAGCCACCCAGGGCAGGGCCACCAGCAGGACCGCCCAGGCCAGGGCGGACGACGGCGCGCGCACGTTCATGACCGCGTGGGCGGCGTTGAACACACCGACCAGCTCCACGGCGGTCAGCAATCCGCTCCACAGGGTCACGGCTCGACCTCGGCCAGCAGCGGACAATGGTCGGAGAGCGCACGCCACTGCTCGCCGTCGGGGCAGATCGCCGCGCGAGGGCGCAGGCCGCGCAGGTAGATGCGATCGAGGCGCAGCAGGGGAAAAGCGCTCGGGAAGGTGCGCGCGTGCCCGCCGTGCAGGGCCTTGTGGGCGTCCACCAAGTGGAGGCGGCGCTCGAGCTGGCCGCCGACGGTGCCGCGCCAATCGTTGAAGTCCCCGGCGATCACCAGGGGCGCCGCCGCGGGCACGTGCTGCTCCACGCGCTCGCACAGGCGCTCAGCCTGGCGCCGGCGGCCGCGCTCGAACAGATCGAGGTGCAGGCAGACCAGGTGCAGGGGCTCCGGCCAACCGGGGGCCGCGATCGTGCCGTGCAGCAGCCCGCGGCGCTCCAGGCGGCTGTTGGAGACGTCGATGTTCTCGTGGGCCACGAAGGGAAAGCGCGACAGGATCGCATTGCCGTGGTGGCCGTCGTCGTAGAGCGCGTTGCGGCCGTAGGCGAAGTGCGGCCAGAGCGTGTCCGCCAGGAATTCGAATTGCGGTTCCGCAGGCCAATCGCGCTGGCTCCGCGCATGGCCGCGGTGCTCGCCCTGGACCTCCTGCAGGAAGACCACGTCCGCCTCCGCCTCGCGGATCAGGAGCCGCATGCGCTCCAGCACGAACTGCCGGTTGAGCAGGCTCCAGCCCTTGTGGATGTTGTAGGTCAGCAGGCGCACAGGGCGGCGCGGCGGAGCGCCGAGCCCAAGGTAGGCCCTCGGACGGGCCGGGCTCCAGGCGCTGGCCCGTGGGCCCCGGTGGCGCGCCGCGGCTCGGCGCCCGGCCCGGAACCCGCGGGCGCCGCCGTCCCAGCCGCCCGGGTCTCGGGGCCAGCCTGTCCAAATCCTCGCCTGGACAGGCCCGCACCTGGCACGCGACCCCGGCCGGCTCCAGTATCCGTAAACTCCCCTGCGAACGAGACTTAGTTCCCATCGCCGAGGCCGTCGGCCGCTCCGGGAACCCCCCGGGGGACGGCCGGCTCCAATGGAAGGCAGCCCGGGAGCGACCTGGAGGGGGATCCTCCCCGCCCCGGCGCTGCACCGAACACAAGACGCGCCATGATCCTCAAGCAGTACTACCTCGGTTGCCTGGCCCACGCCTCCTACCTGCTGGTCGACGAGGGCAGCCGCACGGCTTTGGTGGTCGACCCGCAGCGCGACGTGGACCAGTACGTGCGCGATGCCCAGCAGCTCGGGGCCACGATCCGGCATGTGCTGCTGACCCACTACCACGCGGATTTCGTCGCCGGCCACCTCGAGCTGCAAAAGCGCACTGGCGCGCGCATCGGACTCGGCAACGCTGTCAAGCCGGAGTATCCGGCGGACCTCTACGCCGACGGCGAGCGCCTCGAGTTCCAGGATCTGGCCATCGCCGTGCTGCACACCCCCGGCCACACGCCGGAGGGCGTCACCTACCTGGTGTACGACAAGCGCAAGGACGCCAAACAGCCCTACGCGGCCTTGACCGGCGACACGCTGTTCATCGGCGACGTGGGCCGCCCGGATCTGTTGGCCTCGATCGGTTTCACGTCGGAGCAGCTCGGGGCCATGCTGTACCGCTCGCTGCACCAGAAGCTGCTCAAGCTGCCCGACAGCACCCTGATCTATCCGGCCCACGGCGCCGGCTCGATGTGCGGCAAGAACCTGTCCAACGAGAAGGTCTCGACCCTCGGCCAGCAGCGCGCCAGCAACTACGCCCTGCAGCCCATGTCCGAGGCAGACTTCATCGCCCTGGTCAGCGCCGGCCAGCCGGAAGCGCCGCAGTACTTCGTGCACGACGCGATCTTGAACCGCCAGAATCGCGAGACTCTGGAGGATTCCCTGGGCAAGAAGCTCAAGCCCCTCGGCCTCGAAGCCGCCCTGCGCCTGGCCAACTCCGGCGCGACGCTGCTCGACGTGCGCGATGCGGACGAATTCGCCACCGGCCACCTCTCCGGCAGCCTCAACATCGGCCTGTCCGGCAGCTTCGCCACCTGGGCCGGCACGATGCTGCCGCCCAAGGGCCCGATCGTGATCGTGGGCCGGGCCGATCAGCACGCGGAAGCAGCCACGCGCCTGGGCCGCATCGGCCTCGACAACCTGCAGGGTTCCCTGGCCTTCGACCCGAGCTGGGCCAAGACCCGCAGCGAGCTGATCCAGCGCTTCGAGCGCCTGGAGCCGCGCCCCTTCGAAACCTGGATCGGCTCCGCGGAGCGCCCGCAGGTGCTCGACATCCGCACGCCCGCCGAGACCGCCGGCGGCGCGCTGCCCGGCGCCACGCTGATCCCGCTCAACCAGCTGCCCAACCGGCTCGCCGAGCTGGACCCGAAGCGCCCCCTGGCGATCGTGTGCCGCTCGGGCTATCGCTCGTCCCTGGCCGCCAGCCTGCTGCAGGCGCGCGGCTTCCAGCGCCTGGCCGACCTCAAGGGCGGCATGACCGCCTGGGACGCGGCCCACAGCCCGGCCAAGGGTTGACCTGAACTCCTCCATCCGCGGGCGCGGGCAGCGCCCGGCCCGACGGCGCCGCCTCCTCGCAGCGCCGCCGGGTGGATCGGCGGGCCGCGCCTCTGGGCAGGGGCGCGGTCCCGCCGAACCCGGACCCTTCCCGTGACCCGCGTGCCTTGCGGTGCCGACCGCCAGCCAGCAGCAGTTCCAGATGCTGATCCTCGGCGGCGGCAGCGCGGACTTCGAGCAAGAGATACCGGGGGCCTCGATCGCCGGAGAGCCAGACCCTGGAGGCTATTGCCTGCCGCCAGCGGAGGAAGCCGCGCTGGCCGCGCGGTTCCCCGTGGAATCCTGGCCTCGCCGCGAACCCGCGCTTTCGGCGCGGCTCTCACCCCTTGGGCCGACGCCCGGCGCATAGGCGCCGCCCAGGGCCCCTCCCGACCGCGATGCCCGCCCTGCTCCTGCCCCTGACCGGGGCGCTCCTGATCGGCCTGACCCTGGGCCTGCTCGGCTCCGGCGGGGCGATCCTGACCGTGCCGGTGCTGCACTTCGGCTTGGGCTGGCAGGAGAAGCAGGCGGTGGCGGGCTCGCTGGTGGTGGTCGGCGCCGTCAGCCTGGTGGCGATGCTGCCGCGCGCGCGGCGCGGCGAGGTGCGCTGGGGCCGCGTGCTCGGCTTCGGCGGGCCCGGCATGCTGGGCACCCTGCTGGGAGCATCCCTCTCGCGCTTCGTGCCCGGCGGCCTGCAGATGGCCCTGTTCGGCGGCGTGGTGGCGGCGGCAGCGCTGTTCATGCTGCGCAACTCCCTGGCCGAGCCGCGCACGACGCCGCGGCCCGCGCGCGGCCCCGTGCAGATGGCGCTCGACGGCCTCCTGGTAGGCCTCTTGACCGGTTTGGTGGGCGTGGGCGGCGGCTTCTTGATCGTGCCGGCCCTGGTGCTGCTCGGCGGGCTCGAGCTGCAGGTGGCCATGGGCACCAGCCTGGCGATCATCGCCGCCAACTCCGCCGCCGGCCTGGGCCGCCACCTGAGCCTGCTCTCGGAGCTCGGCCTCGAGCTCGATTGGGGCACGCTCGGGCTGTTCGTGGCGCTCGGCGCCCTGGGCAGCCTGTTCGGCGCCCGCTGGGCCCAGCGCCTGCCCCGCGAGACCCTGCAGCGCGCCTTCGCCGGGCTGTTGCTGGCGCTGTCCCTGTTCATCCTGGGCGAGCAGCTCCTGTCCGCCCTGCGCTGAGGCTCGGGCCGCGGCCCGGGCGGGCGCGCTCGCGATTCTCCGGCGGCCCGAGCGGCGCAGGGCCCGCCTCGCCATAGGTGGTTTCGGCGGGATCCCTCGGGCTCAGGAACCTGCCCGGCGGGCCGGGCTCAAAGGAATGGAAGCGGCGCCGCCCGCCGCGGGTCCCCTGGCCTCAGAAGACGACGAGCAAGCCCATGAACGGAACGAGCACGATCGCGAGCATCACCCCCGAAGCCCTGGCCGGCCGCGTGCACGCCGGCGAGCCGCTGCGTCTGATCGACGTGCGCAGCGCGGAAGAATTCGCCGCTTACCACGCCCACGGTGCGATCTCGATCCCGCTGGATCAGCTCAGCGCCGAGCGCGTCCGCGCGCTGCCCGGCGAAGGCCCCGTGTACGTGATCTGCCGCTCCGGCGTGCGCTCCGCGCGCGCCTGCGGCCAGCTCGCGGAAGCGCGCTTCGACAGCCAGCCTATTTCGGTGGCCGGCGGAACCGAAGCCTGGGCCAAGGCCGGCCTGCCGATCGAGCGCGCGCTGCCTTCGGCCGGCGGCGTCAGCGGCGCGGCCTGCGCCCTGTCCAGCGGCGCCCCGTCCGGCTCCGCCGATCCCGAGCAGCGCATCATGAACCGGGTGCGGCTCATCGCCGGCAGCCTGGTCCTGATCGGCACCACGCTGGGGCTCACGCTGCACCCGGGCTTCCACGGCCTGGCCCTGGTGGTGGGCCTGGGTCTGATCCACGCGGGCCTCTCTGGCACCTGCATGATGGGCACCCTGCTGGGGCGCGTGCTGGGCGGCCGCTGAAAAGCGGAACCCGCGAGCGACTCGACCGGCGTCCGAGCCGGGCGAGCCGCCGCCGCGACGCGGTTGGGCCGCCCGGGGCCCCCCGGGCGCGATCGAGGCTGCCGCGGGCGCGGCCGTTAGCGGTCCAGCTCGACGGCTTCCCGGCCAGAAGATGGTCCCGCGACGGCGGGCCCACGCGGCGCTCGATTCTGCGGCGGGTCGGGCCGACGAGGCATGGCGCGGATCCGCGCGCCCCTCGGGAGTCCCCGAAGCAAGCTCGGGTCCCGCCAAGCGCCAGGCGGACGGCGCGAGCGGGTCGCCCGGAGCGGGCACCGCGCGCAGCGCTCGGCGCCGCCACAGCGCACGGCCCGGGCGTGCCGCGGACTGCGGCCTCGCGCCCAGGTGCCCGCGCTCGCTAACCTGGGCCGTGCGGCAAGCGACCGCAGGCCGTGAATCCCCCCCTCGAATTCGAGCGCCTCGAGTCGCGCCTCCAAGCAGCTCTCCAGCGGATCCAGCTGGTGGCCCTGGACGTCGACGGCACCCTGACGGACGGCGGCATCTACTACGGGCCGGCGGGGGTCGAAGTGCAGCGTTTCGACGTGCGCGATGGCCTCGGGCTGGTGCGCCTCAAGCAGGCGGGCTTCAAGCTGGCCTTCATCACCGGGCGGGGCTGCCCGGCCACGGCGCGGCGGGCGCGCGAGCTCGAGATCGATCGGTACCTGCCCCAGTGCGGGCCCAAGGACCTGGCCTTGGAGCGCCTGCAAGCCGAATTGGAGCTGGATCCCGCGGCGACGCTGGCGGTCGGCGACGACCTCCCGGACCTGCCGCTGTTCGCCCGGGCCGGCCTGTGCGCCTGCCCCGCGGACGCCGAATCGCGGGTCCGGAGCGCGGCCCAGATCAAGCTCTCGCGGCCCGGGGGCCACGGCGCCGTGCGCGAGCTGTGCGAGCTGCTCTTGGCCGCGCGCGAGCAGCGCGCGCCCCGGGGAGCGGCTCGATGATCAAACAGGCGCTGGGATTCGTGGGGCTGTTCGGGCTGGGGCTCGGGGTGCTGTTCTGGCTCGATTCGCGGCAGTCCAGCAAGGTCCCGGGCATCGATTTGGGGCCGCTGCAGGAGCCGCCGCCCCCCGAGGCCCTGGGCGAGGCCGCGCCGGGCATCACGATGATTCCGCGCGGGCGTTTCAGCCTGGTGCAGTACGCCGAAGGCGAGTCCGGGAGCGACGGCCGCTCGATCGAGTTCACCGCCGGTGATTCGGGGCCGGGCGAGGATCGCCGCGTGCTGCTCGAGGACCTGACCATCCGCATGTTCGACCCGGAGACCGATGCGCTGGTGGTCGAGATCCTGGCGGACCGCGGCAGCACCGAGCTCGAGGAACCCGGCAAGGACGTGAGCGAGGTCAGCCTGTCCAGCCTGGTCGAGCTCTCCGGCGTGACCGTCAAGCTGCTGCGCGGCAGCCGCCTGGTGCCGCTGGTGCTGACCTCGGACGAGCTCAGCGGCGACCTGTCCCGGGGCCGCTTCGTGACCCCCGGCTGGGCCGACATCGCCGGCTCGGGCATCTCGGCGCAAGGCCACGGCCTGACGCTGGACGAAAGCCAGGGGCTGATCGCCTTCGAGCGCGACGCCAACACGGTGGTGCGCGCGGAGGGCGGCCAGCCCAGCCGGCTGGCCTGCGCGGGGGCGCTGGAGATCCGGCAGGGGCCCGGCAGCGGCGCGCGTACGATCCGCATCGAAGCGCAGGACCGCGCGCTGCTGGCGGTCGAGGGCGTGACCCCGCTCACGCTGCAGGCGGGGCGGATCGAGATCGACGGCCGCCTCGAAGAGCAGGACAGCGGCCCCGCGGACGGCGGTTTCCGTTTCGAGAAGCTGGGGGCCCGGGGCGATGTGGAACTGCGCGCCGACGGGCACAGCTTCCGCTCCCAGGGCGCCGAGTTCGAGCTGAGCGAAGCAGGCCAACTGCAGCACGCCAAGCTGGTCGGCAGCCCCCTCGGCAAGCTGCGGCTGCCCGAGAGCAACGCCGGGCCGATGGTCGTCGGGGGCCAGGTCGAGCTGTGGGGCGAGGGCCCGCTGCGGGTCGACTGGGGCGCCACGCCGACCTTCCAGATGGCCGGGCCGGCCGAATTGCGCTGGCGCGGGGCGAGCCTGTGGGCTTCGGGCGGGCTGGCGGCGCGGCCGCCGGTCGGCGCTGGCAGCGAAGCCGGCACCGAATTCCGCGCCTGGACCGGCGTGGAGCTGGACTTCGAAGGCTGGCAGGTGCGCACCGAGAACCTCGAAGGGCGGCTGTTCGAGCTGGGCGACACCGGACGGCTCGAGCTCGAGACCCAGGGGCACAGCCGCATCGAAGGCCGCACGGAAGCCGGCGAGACCCTCGACCTGTTGGCCCGCGGCGGCTTCGACTTCCACGCCGAAGGCCAGACCTGGCTGGTGCCCGAGGCCCGCGAGGTGGCCTTCAACCTGAACAACCCGAGCGGCACGAGCTCCCTATCGGGCCAGGCCCTGCGCCTGTTCGATTTCGATGCCGAGCGCCGCTCGTTCCGTGCCAGCGGCGAGGTCGAGGTCCACAGCGGCCCCGATTACCTGACCGGCGAATCGGTCGAGGTCCTGGGGGTCGAAGATTTCACCCTGATCGGACGCCCGGCGGGCGAAGGACTCCCGGCCGTGCCCGTGCGCTTCGAATCGCGCTTCGGTTCGATCGTCGCCATGCAGGTCGAGCGCCGCATGGATTCGATCGAGGGCCGCGGCGCGGTGCACGCCCTGTTCGCCGGGCCCCAGCTGACCCTGGACCTCGACTGCGAGGCCTTGTCCCTGTCCGGCCGGGGGCTCCTCAGCCTCGAGGGCGATGGCCCGCGCGAGGACCGCTGGAGCGCCCCGGTGCTGCTGCTGGCGCGCGGCGACGTGCGCGCCGAGGCCAACAGCCCCGAGCGCAACTTCCTGATCCGCTCCGGCACCCTGCGCCTGCTGCGCACGCCGCAGCTCGACAGCCGGGAGTTCCGCAGCGACCTGCAGGCGCGCGGCGCCGTGGACGCCAGCTTCCGGGACGCCCTGGGCCACTACAAGCTGCTGTCGGCCGAGTTCGACGCGCTGTTCTTCGACCCCTTCGAGCGTCCCGAGGAAACGGCCGCCGAGTCCTGGCGCTCCGAGGGCCGCGGCAACCTGGCCGCGCGCGGCGACGTGCAGCTCGAGAAAGTCGACAGCCCGCCGCTGACCGGCCGCGGCGACCGCTTCGAGGTGGACCACCAAAGCCGCGGCCGCCTGAGCGCCCGCGAGGGCGGCCAGGTCTCCACCGCCGGTTACCTGCCGGGCAGCGGAGAACCCTTCACCCTGCGTGCCCGCGAGTTCAGCTTCGAAGCGGAGCGCCTCGTGGCCGAGCTGCCGCAGATCGTCATCGTCGGCGCGGAACAGCGCCCGGCCGGTCAGGAAGGCGCCTTCGCGCTCAAGGAGCTGGAAGCCGACGCCCGGCGCCTCGTGGCCACCCCGGAGGCGATCGTGTTCAGCGAGGACGTGCACTTCGTGGCGCATACACCCGAAGGCAAGCGCTGGACCCTGGATGCCGGCGAGGCGCGCTTCGACCGCCTCGATCCCACGGCCCCTGAGGATGGCCCCTTCGACCACCTCGAGGCCACCGAGCGGGTCCGCCTGGCCTTCAGCGAGGGCCCGACCCTGACCGGCGACCGCCTGAGCGCCAACACCCTGACCGGTCTGGTGCGCGTCGAGGGCACACCGGCCACGGCCCGCAACGAGTTCCTGTTCAGCGCGCAGTGGCTCGAGATCGACACGCGCAATTTCCTGCTGCGCGCCGGACCGGGCTACATGGAGCAGAAGTCCGGCAAGCCCGCGGAAGCGCCGCCCGCGCCGCCCGCCTCGGAGCGCGAGCGCCCGATCGCCGCCCAGCCGCCCCGCGACCCGCGCCGTTGATGGCCTCGCACGGTCTCGTTCTCGGCCGCGCCGCCCTGGCGCTCCTGGCCGCCGCTCCCAGCCTGCGCGGTCAGGCCGGAGCCCTGCCCAGCGGCGATCCGCAGCAGGCGCCGCAGGAAAGTCAGCCCTTCGGCTTCTCGTCGATGGACACGCGCACCGATGGCGACAACAAGCTGCTGATCTTCCAGATGCCCAAGGTCGGCGACGGGCGCAGCGAGTTCCGCGCCACCTGGGCCGTGTGCTGGGTCGATCGCGAGCTGGAGTTCTTCGACTTCGGCCGCCGCGAACGCCGCACCGAGGACGACCTGCGCCTCAGCCAGCCGTTCGAGACCGCGGCGCCGCCGGAGTTCGTGGACAGCGGGCCAGCGCCGGAGCTGCTGCGGGACCTGTTCGACGACCCGCTGCTCGAGCACGTGCGCGAGATCTACTTCGAGGGCCCGGTCGAGTACTTCCAGGATGGCCGCCGGGTGTTCTTCGCCGACGCGGTCTACATCGACCGCGTCGATGGCCAGGGCTGGATCCGCGGCGCCAACTATTCGTTCCGCGAGCGCCTGGGCGGCAGCGATTACGTGCTCAAGATCCAAGCCGACTGGCTGCGCATCTCCGCCGACGGCTCGCTGGCCAGCCGGCGCGCCAAACTGACCACCTCGGAGTTCGGCGTGCCCAGCTACTACATCATGACCGGCGATCTGCGCATGCGCCGCACGCCCGATCCGGAGAACCCCTACGAGGTGCGTCTCAAGCAGAATCAGATCCGCCTGCGCGACTGGCTGACCCTGCCGCTGCCGCCGATCAACTATCTGGCCAACGAAGAGGGCGAGCCGAGCCTGGGCGGCCTCAAGGTCGGCCAGGAGGCGCGCTTCGGCACGGTGCTGGGCTTCGAATACAACCGGGACGTCAAGGAAGAGCTGGGCCAGCGCATCAATCGCTGGCTGGGCGGCGATGCCGAGAGCTATCGCGCGCGCTTCCGCTTCGACCTCAACTACTTCGGCTCCCGCGGGCTGCTGTTCGACCCGGGGCTCAAGCTGCAGTCCGGCGACAATTACGTCTGGAACACCGAGCTGGGCCTGATCCCCGACGACGCCGAGGACCGCGGCCTCGTGCAGGTGCCCGAGGAGGACCGCGACACCCTGCGCACCTGGCTGCGCTCGCGCGGCCGCTTCAAGCGCAACACCGGCGAATACATCGACCTGGCCCTGACGCTGCAGAGCGATCCGGGCGTGCAGTCCGAATTCTTCGAGAACGACTATCTGCGCTACGAGGAGCGCGACAGCTTCCTCAACTGGCGGCAGGCGCGCCCGGGGCGCATGCAGAACCTGATCGTCTCGGGGCCGCTCAATTCGGCCAACAACGGCCTCGGCCGCCTGCCGGAGTACAACTTCATCCTGCAGCGCCGGGAGATCGCGCGGCTGTTCGGCCAGGCCCTGCACCATGGCTTCGATGTGCGCCTCGGCGCCTACGACCGCCAGCAGGGCGACTCGAACTTCGAGGCGCCCTTCGAGGACAACTTCGGCGAGGCCGACCTGCTGCGGGCCCATCAGAAGCAGCGCCTCGAATTGCCCGTGCCGCTGGGCAAGAGCGGGGTGATCGCCACGCCCTTCGCCGACCTGGCCACCACCGGCTGGACCGAATCGGGCCAAGAAGAGGACCAGATCGGCCGCGCGCTCGGTTTCGCCGGCCTCAAGCTGACCCAGGTGCTGTGGCGCGGCGATGCGCAGACCAGCCTGCAGGAGCTGGCCCCCAGCGTCAGCTTCCGCCAGGACGTCGTCGACGAGCGCAGCAGCCTGCCGCCGCTGGTGCTGGACGAGCTCGAGAGCCTGGCCGATGGACGGTTCGTCGACCTGGCGCTGCGCGGACGGGCCAGTTTTCCGCTTTTCCCGGCCAAGTTCGACGGCGAGATCCGCGCCAGCCACGTGCAGGACTCGAGCCTGCTCGAGCGCGGCTGGCAGCCGATCGGGGTGTTCAGCTCGCTCGACACCTCGGTGGGTCCGCTGCCCCTGCGCTTGTCCCACGACGGGCGCTACGATCTCGACAACGGCGAGACGGTCTACGCCGGCACACAGCTCGAGCTCTTCCCGCGCCGCGACCTCGATCTGCAGCTGGCTTTCTTCCGCGGCCGGGACCTGGCCGGCGATCCACGTTTCGAGGCGGCCACCCTCGGCGCGGTGTATCGCTTCACGCCCAAGTGGGACATCGAGGGCCGCCAGGAATTCGACCTGCTCGACCAGGGCTCCCTGGGCTCGCGCGCGGCGATCAAGCGCTACGGCCACGACCTCCTCTTCGAGCTGGCGGTCAGCTATCGCGCCGGCGAAGGCACCAGCTTCGGGATCGGCATCAAGCCGCTGCTCTCGGCCAACAAACGCTCCGAAAGCCGCGAGCGCTTGTTCGCCGATTGAGGCCGACGGCTCGCCCGGGGCCGGAGCGCTGGACGGCGACCGAGGAGCCGGCCCGCCCCGGGGAACCCAGGATCTTTGGAACTCCGGCGCCAGCACAGGCCGGAGCCCGCCGCCGTGCTTGCGGGCCCGTGCAGCCCCTGTGAGAGCGGGGCTGGCCGCCGGCGGTCTGGGACTGACCGCTCCGGCCCTGTGGGCGGGGCTACGCCGGTGCGGCGATCGCACGGGCCGGCGACGAGGCGTTTGGGGGCCGGGCCGCGAAAGCCGGCCGCTTGGGGCGCTGCGGTGCGGTTCTAGACCCACAGGGAGCCGATTGCGCGCCACCTCGGAAGTCCCCGGATGCCCGCCGCCGGCGGACTCGGCGCCCGCCGCGCCCGCGAGCCCTGGCGCGAGCGTCGGCTTCCGGTCCCGGGCTGGAGACCGACCCGGGCGGCTCCGCGGGGCAGCTAGAATCGGGGCCGGGCCATGCTGCTGTTCATCAACAACGTCAACCCCACCGAGCTGCTGCTGATCGCGGTGGTCGCGGTGCTGGTGTTCGGGCGTCGCCTGCCGGAGGTCGCCGGGCAGGCGGCGGGTCAGCTGGCCAAGGCCAAGAAGGCGGTGCAGGACCTGCGGCGCGAGAGCGGCCTGGACGAAGAGCTGCGCCAGGCGCGGCAGGCGGCCCAGGACCTCGATCCGCGGCGACTGGTCGACGCGCCCAAGCCGGTGCGCGCCGCGGACAGCGTGCAGCGCGGCCGCAGCCCGGTTCCCGCCGCTCCCGCAGGTCTGCCGGCGGCAGAGGGGCCGCGCGAATTCCCCCCCCGGGGCGATGAAGCCGCCCCGCCAGAGGGAGCTGCCGGCAGCGCCGCTGCGCCCGCATCGCCCCAGGCTTCCACGCCGTCCGCCGAGGCCACCGGGGGCAGCGGCGGCCCCACGACCACGGATTGAGGCCGGGCCCGGCTTTGCTAGGGCTCCCCTGGCGACGCTTCAGGCCGCGCTGCCGCGGGCGTCTTCGTCGCCCAGGTCGGGCAGCTGCGGCAGTTCGAATTCCAGGCTCTCTTCGGCGCTGCTGCGGCGCAGGCCGCCCTGGGCGGGGTCCTCGGCGATGTCCAGCAGACCCAGGCTGGCCTCGAGCTCAGCCAGGCTCGGATCCTTGAGGACCTCCAACTCGCCGCCGTCGAGATCGTTCTGGACCGCCGAGTCGCCCATGTCGAGCACCGAAGCCCAATCGCCGCCTTCGGCGTCCATGTCGATCTGCAGGGCTTGGGGCGGCGGCAGGTTCTCTTCCAGCCAGCGCTGGTTGCCGCTCACGGTCCCCACGACCGGCACGATCTTGGCCTGCAGCGAGGCCTCGGCCTCCACGAGCACCTCGGCGGGCACCACCCCGGGCAGGGCCATGACCACCAGCTTGCCGCGCTTGTCCAGGGGCACCAGCGCGTAGTGGCGCAGGAAGTCGGCGTCCAGCAGCGGCAGCAGGGCCTTGTCCGGCGAGTATTGGTCGACGGGCAGGAACGGCAGTCCGAACACGTCGCAGGCCACCCGCGACAGCTCGTAGTCGCTGATCAGGCCGTCCTTGACCAGCAGGGCCGGGAACAGGGCGCCCGTGGACTGCACCTGGTGCAGCACGTGGTTCAGGGCGTCGCTCGAGACCAGCTGCCGGTCCCGGAGGGACTCGGCGAGCAGCTCGTAATCCAGGCGCTGGTTTTTCAAGGGGAGGGGTCGCCGGGGTGGGCGGAACGGTTTCGGCTGTATCGGACCGCCCGTTCCCGCCGCTTGAGACCGCCTGCGCCCCCCAAAAACCCGGGTCCCAGGTTAGATCCCGCCGGGCCACCCGTCCTCTCCACCGACCGCCCGGGGACTTCGCGATCCCCTCGGCGCTCGCCCACCTTTGCCGGGGAAGGTGCTGACCGAGCGCGCTTCGGCGACGAACGCCCCCTTCGATGCCGCTTCGCTGGGCGCGCTTAGGATTTGCGCCGAACAGCCTAGGCTGTGGGTTCTTTCGCCTCGGCTCGAACGCCCAACCCAGCCAGCCGGGCCCTTCACGGACCCAAGCCCGATCCAGACGGATCCCCGACGGGATGCGCTTCCGGACGCTTGGGGAGCCCCGAACGGAGCCGGGCAGACCGGCCCCGGGCAGGCGGCCGAGTCGCTGCCCGCTTCGCAGGCCAACGGCCCGAGCCTGTGCCGGCGGTCCGCGCGGGGCCCAGGCTGGGACCTCCTCGAGATCATGAAAGACCCCGCCATCCAGCGGCGTGCCGACGGCTTCCGCGAGCGCGGGGGCCAGGTCACTCGCATCGAAGCCTTCGTCGACGCGGCCTTCGCCTTTGCGGTGACGCTGCTGGTGATCTCCTTCGAGCACATCCCCGAGACCAGCGCGGAGCTGCTCGAGGCCCTCAAGCGCATCCCCGCTTTCGCCGCCAGCTTCGCCCTGATCGCCACGGTCTGGAATGCCCACAACACCTGGAGCCGCCGCTATGGACTGGACGACCGCCGCTCGGTGGTGCTCAGCCTGACGCTGGTCTTCCAGGTGCTGGTCTACGTCTATCCGCTGCGCATCCTGTTCGAGTCCTGCTTCGCCTGGTTGACCGGCGGCTGGATCCCCCCCAGCTATCAGATCCGCGACCTGTCCGATCTCCAGGTCATGTACCGGGTCTACGCGGCGGCTTGGAGCTTCCTCGGACTCAACGTGCTGGCGCTCTACGCCCATGCCTGGAGCCAGCGGGGCAACCTGGCCTTGGATCGCCAGGAGCGGCTCGGCACCGTCGGGGAGCTGGGGGCCTGGGCGCTGGCGCCCGCGACCGGCTGCTTGTCGGCGCTCTTGATCGGATTGCTTGGCCAGGAGGGCCTGCCGGAATGGGTCTTCGGAGCACCCGGCATGTGCTACGCGCTGATGGGCTTCACGCTGCCTTGCGCCCGCCTGGCCCAGCGCCTCGCGCGGGCCCGAATCGTGCGTGAAATCGGGCTCTGAGTCGCGGCCTCGACGCGCCGGAACCTGCGGCTGGGGCTTGCCCCGAGGGGATCGCCTCCGTGCCGGTCAGAACTCGTGCGCGCCGATGTCCGCGAAGGATCCGGAGGGCCGCGGCTGGCCGAAGAAGTCGGTCAGGGCGAAGGTGCCGGGCAAGGTCAGGGCCTTGTCGCGCGCCGGGCTCGCGCCGCTGATGGTCAGATCGCCGGCGGAGGGCAGCGACAGCAGCGGGTCCGCCTGCAGCGAGCCGGTGTCCTGGCCGGTGACCGCTTGCCAGAGCGACAGGCCCGGCAGCAGCAGCCCATCCAGGGGCTCGAAGATCGGCGGCTGAGCGTTCAGGCTCCAATACAGATTGGTGATCAGCTGGATGCCCGGGTTGGTGCTGCCGCTCACCCGCGCGATCGCGACGTTCTGCGCCGGGCCGCTGCTGGTGGCGACCACCAGATTGCCGATCAAGCGCACGGCGCTGGCCTGACCCAACACCAGGCTGCCGGCATCCGGCCCCGATTGCAGACCACGGCCGTTGTCGAAGAAGGTGTTGTTGATCACCCCGATGTCGTCGACCCGGGCGGCCAAGGCGCCGGGCGCGCCGCCCAAGGCGATGCCCTGGTACACCGAGCGCTCCACGAAATTGCTCTCGATAAGGATGCCGCGCACGTCGGCTGCGCTGCTCGGACCGCCGATCTGCAGCCCGATCCAATTGTCGCTCAGGCGGTTGCGCTGGATCAGCACGTCGCTGCCACCCGCGATCAGGATCCCGGCGCCCCCCAGCAGCAAGTCGGAGTGCCGCTGGATCGAGTTGCTTCGGAAAAGGAAGTTCCGCGGGGCGTCGGTGCCGATCAGGGCGCCGGCGAATAGCTGCAGTTTGTTCGGCTGCCGCAGCAGGAGGGCCGCCTGGGTCTCGTTGTCGCGCAGCAGATTTTCGGTGAAATTGACCGACTCGACGCGCCCGGCGAACTCGACCAGCGGCGCCTTGCCGGTCAGGCACTCGAAAAGTTCGTTGTCGGCGATCTCGATCTCGCTGATGGTCTGGCTCGGTCCGGCCAGGAAAGCCAGCACGCGGCCGGAGCCCTGATAGCCGTTGAAGGGCTCCAGCGTGTGGAAGACGTTGCCCAGGAAGCGCAGATGGTCGGCTCGGCCGCCGACCAGCACCATCGTGTGCGGCACGGTGCTCTTGCGCATGTTGCGCAGCTCGAGCCCCTTGATGTCGATGAAGCGCCGGCCGCTCAGATCCAGCATGGCGCTGGTGTTGGAGGGCAGGTTGTTGCCGTCCAGCACGGCGCGCTCGAGGTCGAGCGGGTAGGTCGCCAGGGTGATCGGCCCGCCGATCTCCGAGCCATCGTGCAGGAAACGCAGCGTGCCCGTGAGCGGGTAGGTCCCGGAGCGCAGGAAGACCTTGTCGCCCGGCAGGTTGGCCCGGCGCAGGGCGTAAGAAACGGTCTTCCAGGGCTTTTGCAGCGTGCCCGGATCGCCGTTGTTGCCGTTTTGGGCGACGAAGAACTCGCGACCTTCGGGGAAGCCCGGGAAACCCTGGCCGAGCGACCGGGGGACCAGCAGCTGCAAGAGCGCCAGCAGAGCCAGCAGGCTCACGGGCAGGATCGAAGGGCGCATGGTCTGGACGGGAGGGCTCGGGGGGGACAGTCCAGAGAAATAGCTCAACAAGCGCCCCCCGTCACCGGCGGGACCGGAATTGGGCAGCGAACCCAGGATACCGAGAGCGGGCCGCCTGCCAAGGGCCCCGAGATCGAGGGCCTCGACCGGCCGGGGACGGCTGTGCTCCGCAGGACGACCTCTGCACCCGGTGCGTGGCCGGCGCCCCGGGAGCGCCCGCCTGACCCCTCCGGGCTTCGAGGGGCAGCACAGCGCTCGGGTGTTTCCCGGATGCGTAAGGGATGACGTCCCCTAAGGCACGCCAGGGCTTGGGGGCGGAGGGGGGCGCCGCTGAGAAGGCCCGCTCTCCTGGCCCGCCCGTGGCCGAGCCCGGGGAGCCTGGCTCCCGGGAGCCCCCGAGCCCCGGGGAGAAATCCGACCCCGCAGGTCCCAGGCTGGTGCCATGGCCGATGCCCTCCGAAAGCGCCAGCTGCGCGAACGGGCCGCCGCGCTGCAGCCCGGGGAGCGCCCCGGCGAAGACCCGCTGCTGGCGCTCGAGCCCCTGCGCCGCAGCCTGCCCCCGCTGCTGCTCTGGCTGCTTGCCTGGTCGGCCGCCGCCCCGGCCCTGACCGGCAGCGCCTCCGCCGCGCTGCTCGCCGGCGTCCCCGCCCTGGCTCTGGCCGGTTTGGCCCTCGCGACGCGCAAACCCGCCCGCCGCCGCCCCGCCCTGCTGCTCGCCACCGCCCTGTGCGGCTTCCTGGCCCTGGCCAGCGCACCGGCCTTGACCGCCCTGGGCCACCTCGCCGGCCCCCGACCCGGCCCGCCCCTCTACCAACTGGCCTGCCTGCTCGGACCCGCCGCTTTCCTCCTGCGCGCCGGCCCCGCTTGGCGTCGCTTCAACCAGCAACAGGTCGCCCACGAAGCGATCACTCGCCTGCACGACGAACTCTGAATGCGAACTCTGCGGGCGAGCCTGGGAAGCGGAGCGAGCAGCGCCGAAGCTGCAAGGGCTTGCGGAGCGGCGCGGAAGCGGTCGGAGCTTCAGCGGGGCGGTTCGGCGGCGAGGGCATCGAGCCAAACGAAGGCGGCGGGCAGGGCGGCGGGCACGATCAGCAGGTGCTCGACTTCTGGGGCGATCCACAGCCGATGCAAGGTCTCGCCGCGGGCGGCGGCCGGATCGGAGGGCGGCGCGGGCTCGCCGCGCCGCAGGCTTGCGAACAGGGCTTCGGCGCCCGGGCGGCCGAAATCGCGCTCGCCTGCGGCGATCCAGATCGGCAGCCGTCGCAGGGGCTCCGGGTTCCGCAGGGCGCGGCCGCCGCCCAGCAGCACCAGGGCCGCGGGCAGGCTGGGGGCGTCGCTGGCCAGGCTCAGGGCCCGCGCCGCGCCCATCGAGTGGCCCACGACAAAAACCCGGGACAGATCGATCGGATAGCGCTCGGCCAGGGCCGCGGGCAGGGCTTCGGGCGCGCCGCCGCCCAGCAGGCCGAGGCGCGGCGCGGCCAGGATCCAGCCGCGCTGCTCGCACAGGCGCCGGATCGATCCGTCGCCATAGCCGTCGAACCACAGGTTCTCGCTGCCGCCGGCCCCGTGCAGGGCCAGCACCAGCGGGCGGGACGACGACCCCGGCTGGGCCAAATCCGCCGGCAGCCACAGGCGCACGCGCGTCGGCCGCTTGGCCGTGGGCACGCTGAGCCAGTGCTCCCCCGGCCGCTCGGCGCTGAACCAGCGCTCGCCGCGGGCCGCCGCGGCCAGCAGCGCTTCGCTGTCCGCGAGCAGACGCGCCGCAGGAAAATCGGTTTCGCCCGCGGGTCCGTCGGCGAGTTCGCGCAGCAATGCCAGGTTGTCGGCGAGGCTCGCGGCTTCGAGGGCCGGAGCCGCGGAGCCCAGCGCCGCCAGGCCTGCTTCCAAAGCCGATAGGCGCGGCTCGAGGTCCGGGACCAGCGACAGCCACAGGGGCCGGGGAACGGTCGGCCCGTCCAGCTCGAGCGGCGCCGCGCCGCTCGGCTGTTGTTGCTCCAGCCCGCGATCATCCGCCGGGAACCCGAGCAGCAGTTCGAGCCGCAGATCGCCGCTGGGAAGGTCCGCGAGCGGCAGATCGGCGCGCCAGAGCGCCCCTTCGGCTCCCCCATCGGTCGGCGGGCTGAGCTCCAGCGCACGCGTCTCGGCCCCGATCCGGATGCACAGCGCGCTGGGCCTTGGATCCAGCGGCCCATACCAGCGCCAGAGCAAGAGCTCGATCTGTTCCGCATCCGCCGCGGCTAAACGCCGCTCCGGCACCAGCACCCAGCCGGCTCCGAAAGCTGGCCCAAAAGCCCCATCCAGCGCCTGGGCGGCGCCGGCGAAATCGCCGCGGAAGAAGCGCTCGACGGCGCGCTCCGCGGCCAGGATCAGCGCGGTCCGTCCGGGAGCTTCCGGCGGCTCGGCGAGGAAAGCGCGCTCGAGCGCGCGCACGCGCTGCCCGAGCTCGTAGCGCGGCTCGAAAGCCGGCTCCTGGAAGGATCCGAGCAGCGCCAGAGCGAGGGAGAGCATCGCTCGAGCCTAACCAACGGGCGAGCGCGCGGCGCGGAGGCCCGCGGGCTCAACGGGCGGCCGCGAGCAGGCCCAACAGGAAGGCGATCTCGCTGACCTGCTGCACGGCGCCCAGCAGGTCCCCCGTGTAGCCGCCCAGGCGGTGCTTCATCTCCTGCGCCAAAGCCATCGAGGCCGTGGTGGCGAAGATGACGCCGGTCTCAACCGAGGGCAACTCGAGCCAGAGCAGCGGCAGCAGCGCCGTTCCGCTGGCGATCAGCAAGGCGCCGCGGGAGGGCGGCGGCGCGCCGGCGGGGGCCTTGCCGCCGCCCTGCCGGCGC
>JBIKLM010000296.1:0-5637 GCA_044359835.1 Planctomycetota bacterium | reverse complement strand
CCCGTCCGGGAGGGTCCGGGATTGTGCCTTGGGGCCGGGGGAGGATCAAAGCCGGCGAGCGCCCGGCCCAACCGCGCTCCGGTCGGATCTGCCGCCGCCCGCGCAGCGCGCGGGCCGTTGCCGCTGCCCCGCAAGCCCGGCCAGCAAGCCCGGCCAACGAGTCCGTCGCCGGCCCGGGGGCCTGGCGCCCGGCGCCCGGCTCGGCGAGGCTCGGGAAGCCGGCGCCCGCGATTCCGCGACCGCCGCGAGCGGCGGTCGTGCGGAATCGAGGCCGAAGTCTCTGGGCAGGCTGCCGCTTCCGGCGGCGCTCCGATCCCCCGAAGCCCCAACCCCGCGCCCGCTGCGCTGCTCCCCATGCCCCAACGATCCCTGGCCCCCGCGCTCTTGGCCGCGCTGCTGGCGGCGCCCCTGGCTTCGGCCCAGTCGAACCTGACCGCCTGGCACCGGGACGGGCAGACCTTCCTGGTCTGGGACGTGGACCAAAACTACGCCGGCCTCGAAAGCGTCTCGATCTACCGCTCGTCCGCGCCGATCGCCTCCCCGGCGGACCTCGCTCGCGCCGAGCTCGCCGGCCGGCTGTATCCGCAGGACTGGCGCGCGGCGCGCTTGTCGGCCTCGCACCCGGGCGCGACCTGGACGATCCCGAGCGCCACTGGCCAGCCCCTGGCCCTCGGCGCCCAGCAGGGGCTGTTCGTTTACACGCCCCACGCCGCCCAGCCCGAGCACTTCGCCGTGGTCAAGACCGAGCTGCTGGCGAGCGGCCCCTTTTCGAGCACCGGGCCGATCGCCCAGGGCCAGGACCCGGTGCGGCCCCATCTGCAAAAGACCGGCATCGACGGGGGCCATCCCTACCGCCTCTACGCCCTGTGGGCCGACGGCCGCGCCGACGCCGACTCGGGCCGCGTCGATTTCCCCGTGATGGGGCCGGCCCACAGCGCCGGCATCGCGCACCTCTATTGCGTGTTCGAGCCCGCCGGCCCGCTGCCGCCGGCGCCGCGGCCGACGGTGCTGTTCCTGCACGGCGGCGGGGGCTCCTACTGGACCTACCGGCCCTCCCAGGCCGGCCAGAAGAAGATCGATTTGGAGGTCGAGAACGGGCTCTATGTGACCTTCGACTCGCACGTGTTCCTGCGCGCCGGCGGCCAGGTCAACTCGAACACGGCCGGCTGGTTCGGCTCCTGCGAGAACTACGATCGCTTCGAGGAGCCTTCGATCGTGCCGCCCGATGGCACACGGGTGATCGACTATTCGCAGCGCCGCATGGCCTGGATCCTCGATTGGCTCGAGGCCAACCTGGGCGCCGATCCACAACGCACCGCCATGGCGGGCCTGTCCGGCGGCGGCCGCGGCACGCACCTGTTCGCCCGCGCGCGGCCCGAGCGGCTCTCCGCCAGCCTGTCCTTCGTGATGCCGACCAACGTCTTCAACGACGAGGGCCCGGCCCTGTGGGGCACCTTCGAGCAGAACCTGCCCACCAACCTGCCCGGTGCGCCCGGGGCCATCGACACCCTGCTGGCCACGACCCTGCTGAGCCCCCTGGACCTGCCCTTCCAGCGCTTCGTCGACGGCACCACCGACACCGAAGCGCCCTGGCCCGGAAAACCGCCGACCTACGACGCCTTCGAGGCCTGGCGCAGCGGCGCCGCGATCTATTGGGACCAGCGCGGCCACACGGCCAGCAGCCCGACCGGCTGGGTCGGCGCACAGTTCGTGGGCTCGCCCAAGCATTCGATGGCCGAGCTGACGCGCCACCGCGCGGACCGCTCCTTCCCGGCCTTCCACTCGGTCGACCACAACCTGGCGGCGCCTCAGCAGCAGCCCGATCCGGGCGATCCGGTGCTGCCGCCCAACGGCGCGCCCTTCGGCACTTGGGGCGGCTGGTTCGATTGGGACCCGGATTCGATCGTGGATCAGCCGCAGCTCTGGTCCGCGCGCCTGTGGCTGGTGACCAACTCGCCCTTCCCCGCCGACAACGCGCCCCAGCCCCAGGCCCGCGTCAGCGTGACCCTGCGCCGCCTGCAGGCCTTCGCCCCGCAGCCGGGCGAGGCGCTGCGCTTCCGCCTGGCGCTCGACCAGGCGCCGTTCACGCAGCTGACGACCGGGCTGCTGGCGGCCGACTCCCTGGGCCGCTTGACCGTGCCCAACCTGATCCTCGGCGCCCAGCCGGTGCGGCTCAGCGTCGAGCCCCTGGCCACGGGACTCGGCCTGTCGCTCTACGGCCAAGCCAGCGCGGGCTGCGCGGGACTGCCCGCCATCGGCGCCGCCGCGGCGCCTTCGATCGGCAACCCGGCCTTCGCCCTGCTGGCCGCCAACCTGCCCCCCGGTGCGCCCGGTCTGTTCGCCCTGGCCGCCGCGCCGGCCGATCTGCCGCTGCTCGGGATCGATCTGCTGGTCGAGCTCTCGAGCCCGCCGGCGCTGCTCAGCGGCGCCCTGGCGAGCCCCGCCGGCAACGCCCTATGGAGCCTGCCGATCCCGAACCAGCCCCAGCTCGCCGGCCAGCGGCTCTACGCCCAGGGCGCTTGGATCGACCCCTGCGGCAGCGCCGGCTGGTCGGCGAGCCGCGGCCTGGAGCTGACCCTCTTGCCCTGAGGGCCGGCGGAGCCTTCTACCGGGCCCGGCTGGGTCGCAAGCTCCCGAGCTCGATCAGCCGCCGACCAGCAGCGCGCGCAGGCGCGCGCTGCGGCGCTCGAGATCCGCGAATTCGCCGTGGTTCCAAAGGACCAGATCGGCGAGCGCGCGCTTCTTCTCGAGCGGCCACTGGGCCGCCTCGCGGCGCAGGACCTCCCCGGGCGCCCAGCCGCGGGTCTCCGTCGCGCGGAGCTCGCGCTGCTCGAGGGGCGCATCGACGAACAGCAGCAGGTCGCAGGCCCGCGCCAGCCCGTGCTCCGCGTCGTTTTCGAGCAGCAGCGGCACGTCCAGGCACACCAGCGGGGCCCCGGCCGCCCGCGCGGCATCGATGCCGGCCGTCAGGGCCGCGCGCACCCGCGGATGGATCAGGGCTTCGAGGGCCCGGCGTCCCTCGGCGTCGGCGAACACGCGCCGCGCCAGGGCGGCCCGATCGGGCTGGCCGTCTGGGCCGAAGACCTCGGCGCCGAAACGCCGGCGCACCTCGGCCGCGACCTCGGGCTCGAGCAGGGCGGCGTGGGCCAGGGCGTCCGCGGACAGCCAGCGGCCCTCCGCGCCCGCCAGGAGCCGCGCCAGCGCCGATTTGCCCGAGGCGATCCCGCCCAGGACGCCGATCAGCGGGCTCCGGCGGGGGCCGTGGGGCGGGGGCGCGGGGGCGGGCATAGGGGGCGGGTCGAGCGGGGAGCAGAGCGGGCGGCGGCCCGGCGGCGGGTCCGGCATCGGGCAGCGGCGGCGCGCTCGCGCCGCCGGCCCGCGCTCCTTCGCCGCGCCTCGATGCTACGGGCCGCGCGGGAACGGGCCGCGCCTGTAGCCGAGCGGCCCGTGGCGGTTATGGGGGGAGCCGCCGCCCGAGGAAGGTGGCCGCGGGGCCCCTCGGGCCTTGCTCGGCCCCGGCCCCGGCGGTATCTAGAGGCCCCGCGCGACGGCGCACCAGTCCCCCCTGGTCGCCGTCCGCCTTGTGCCCAGGCAGGCCCCCGCCACGCCCCGGCGCCGCGCGGGCCCAGCGCCCGCAGGCGCCCGCGCCCCTGGCTGCGCCTCCCGGCCGCTCCGCTTGGCTGTGCCGGCCGGCTCCCCCCGGAGCCGACCCGCCCGCGAGGCAGCGCTCCCTGCACGATCCCCACAGCAGCACCCCCCCGAACCTTTCCCGAGGTCCAACGCATGCGCGCCAACCGCGGAGCCGCCCGCGTCAGCCTGATCTGGCTGATCGTCACCCTGGTGTTCGCCTTCGTGGCGATCTTCTTCGGCTACGTCTCCCAGGACGACCTGTCCAAGCAGAAGGTCCGCGTCGCCGAGGCCGACGCCGCGCGCATCGCGGCCGAAGGCAAGCTGCTCGAGATGGACGACAAGCGTCGCGCCTCCTCCGAGCTGCTCGGCTTCTTCGATCCGAACGACCTGGCCCGCACGGTCAACCTGGACCTGGCCA
Source organism: Planctomycetota bacterium (assembly GCA_044359835.1). Taxonomy (GTDB): domain Bacteria; phylum Planctomycetota; class UBA1135; order UBA1135; genus JBIKLM01. The sequence goes on along the minus strand of JBIKLM010000296.1, from coordinate 1,589 downwards.
AGACCGGTCTGACCGAGCTGCGCAGCGTGTTCCCGGAGTTGCCCGCGGACGTCAAGAACTTCCAGGGCGCCCTGCCGGCGATCGCCGCCGAGCGCACCAAGCTGGTCGACCAGATCGACCAGCTGCGCAACGAGCTGGCGGGCCTCAAGAGCGAGCTCGAGACCGAGCGCAGCGCGCGCTCCCGCGACCTGGCCGAGAAGGACAAGAGCCTGGCCGACCTGCGCAACCAACTTCGCGACGAGCAGGCCAACGGCGAGGAGCGCGCCAGCGAGCTCCAGGACCGCCTGGCGGCCGCCGAGGCCCAGAACAACGAGCTCGACCAAGAGCTGCGCGGCGTGCGCCGCAGCCTCGAGGAATTGGGCCGCGACAAGGACCGCGAGATCGCCTATCTGCAGGCCACCCTCAAGAGCGCCAACGGCAAGCTCGGCTTCCTGAAGGGCGAAGCCGCCGAGACCGCCGACGCGCGCGTCCTGTCGGTCTCCAAGAACCTGCCGATCGGCTGGATCGACGTCGGCTCGACCCAGCGTCTGACCGAAGGCCTGCGCTTCACGATCCGCTCCGGCGGCGGGCTCGCCAAGCACATCAAGGGCCAGGCCCTGGTGGTGCAGGTCGAAGCCGGCATGGCCAAGATCGAGATCAGCGAACTGACCGACGCGTTCGACCCGATCGTGCCCGGCGACGTGCTGTTCAACCCCCTGTTCGACCCGAGCGGCCCGCGCAACGCGGTGCTGGCGGGCCGTTTCGCCGGGGCCCTCAGCGAAGCCGAGCTGCGTCTGGTGCTGGCCAACATGGGCATCACCGTGCAGGACCGCCTGGACCAGAACACCAACCTGCTGATCCTGGGCGGCGACCTGTTCACCGACGCCGAAGGCGAGCCCCTCGAAGAGCCGCTCAAGCCGAGCCAGCTGCCGGTCTACAGCGAAGCGGAAGCCCAGGGCGTGGCGATCGTCAGCTACAACGAGCTGCGCAACGCCTTCAAGTTCTGACCGGCTGAGAAAAAATCGACTCGGGCTGCGCCCGAGCCGTCATTCCAGCCCGTCAGATGCCTTTGGGCCGCCATCCGGCGGCCGCAGAGGCAGCTATCCCCGCAAAGGGGGATATCTGCCTCTGAACTCGCCAGCGAACCCCGGAAGCGGGCCGAGAGGCCTGGGCCGGGAATCGATCCAGCCCGGGAGCGGCGCCTCGAGCGCCGCTCCCGCGCGCATTTCCGGGGCCGTGCGAAAGGCCCTAAGATGGCCGCGAGGATCCTGCCGATGGCGCAACCCGAAGCCCCCGACCCGATCGAGGCCTCGCGCATGAGTCTCGGGGACCACCTGGACGAGCTGCGCCAGCGCCTGATCAAGGGTCTGTTGATCATCCTGGCGGTGTTCCTGGTGGCCTACGGCTTCGGGGAGCAGAGCAAGCGCCTGGTCAACCGGCCGCTCGAATTCGCCGTCACGAAGCTCAACCGGGACCTGTTCGAGATCCGCGAGCGCCAGCTCGCCGCCGACCCGAACCTGCCGCGCGACACCTACTTCCGCACCCTCAGCAACGGCCAGGAGGTGCTGATCGACCCGGTGCTGGTGGGCTGGCAGCTGACCGACATCGGC
>JBIKLM010000295.1:0-5663 GCA_044359835.1 Planctomycetota bacterium | reverse complement strand
GACGCCGGGCAGGATCTCCACGAAGGCGCCGAAGTCCTTGATGCCCTTGACGGTCCCGAGGTAGCGGGCGCCGATCTTGGGCGTCTCGCACATGGCCTGGATCGAAGCGTAGGCGCGCTCGAGCTTCTCGCGATTGACGCCGGCCACGGTGACCTTGCCGATGCCGGACTCCTCGACGACCGAGATCTTGACCTGGTGCTCGGCCTCGAGGCCCTTGATGTTCTTGCCGCCCGGGCCGATCAGCAGGCCGATGCGGTCGCCGGGGATCTCGATGCGCTTCATCGCCGGGGCCCAGGGCGAAACCTCGGAGCTCGGGCGCGGCACCGCCTCGAGCATCTTGCGCAGGATGTGCAGGCGGCCATCGCGGGCCTGGGCCAGGGCCTTCTCGAGCAGCTCGCGGCTGACGCCCTTGACCTTGATGTCCATCTGCAAGGCGGTGATGCCGAGGCCCGAGCCGGCGACCTTGAAGTCCATGTCGCCGTGGTGGTCTTCGCTGCCGTGGATGTCCGACAGGATCGCGCGGCCGCCTTCCTCCTCGACCAGGCCCATGGCGATGCCGGCGACCGGCTGCTTGAGCGGCACGCCCGCCAGCATCATCGACAGACAGCCGCCGCACACCGAGGCCATCGACGAAGAGCCGTTCGACTCGGTGATCTCGGAGACGATGCGCACGGTGTAGGGGAAGCGCTCGGGCGGCGGCATGACCGCGGCCAGGGAGCGTTCCGCCAGCATGCCGTGGCCGATCTCGCGCCGGCCGGGGCCGCCCAGGCGCTTGACCTCGCCCACGCTGAAGGGCGGGAAGTTGTAGTGCAGGTAGAAGTTCTTGCGGTATTCGGCCTCGAGCCCGTCGATGATCTGCTCGTCGTCGCGGGAGCCCAGGGTCGCCGAGACCAGGGCCTGCGTCTCGCCGCGGGTGAACAGCACACTGCCGTGGTTGCGCGGAATGAAGTTGGGCTGGATCCAGATCGGGCGCACCTCGTCCCAGCGACGGCCGTCGACCCGGCGGCCGGCGACGATGGTCTGGCGCTCGACCTTGCTGCTGAATTCTTCCCAGGCGGCCTTGACGGCCTTGGTGCGCGCGGCGAGGGCGTCGCCGTCGTAGCCCTGCGTGAGGGCCTGGACCGCCTCCTGCTTGACGCGCCCGACGGCGGCGTAGCGCTCGTGCTTGCCGGCGGTGAAAAGCGCGTCGGCGACGGCGGGCCGATAGGGCGCCAGGGCCGCCAGCAGGGCCGCATCGGTCTTGGGCGCCTGGAAGGCCTCCTTGGGCTTGCCAGCCTTCTGGCGCAGCTCGTCGAGGGCCGTGCAGATCTGCCGGATGGCGCGGTGGGACAGCTCCAGGGCGTCGATCATGTCGGCCTCCGGCAGCTGGTCGGCCGAGGCCTCCACCATGGCGATGGCGTTCTCGTGGCCGGCGACCACCAGGTCGAGGCGCGAGTCGGTGCGCACCTTCTCGGCGTGCGGGAACAGCACGAAGCGGCCGGCCTGATGACCGAGGCGCACGGCGCCCATGGCGCCTTCGAACGGGATCGAGGAGATGTGCACCGCCGCGAAGGAGGCGATCATGGCCAGGATGTCGGCGGGGTGCTCGCCGTCGTAGCCGAGCACCTGGCTCATCACCTGCACCTCTTGCTTGTACCCGTCCGGGAACATCGGCCGGATCGAGCGGTCGATCAGGCGCATCGTGAGGGTTTCTTTGGTCGTGGGCCGGCCCTCGCGCTTGAAGAATCCGCCCGGGATCTTGCCCGCGGCGTTGGTCTTCTCGCGGTAGTCCACGGTCAGCGGGAAGAAGTCCATGTCCTCGCGGGCCGCGGCCACGCACACGGTCGCCAGGACCATCGTGTCGCCCATGCGGGCGATCACGGCGCCGCCGGCTTGACGGGCGACCTGACCGGTCTCGAGGGTCAGGAGTTTGCCGTCGAGCTCACACTCGACGCGCAGGGGTTGCATCATCATCGGTCGTCTCTGTGGCCGCTGGCCGCGGGGCCCCTGTGGGGCCACACCGCTCGGGCGGCGGGTCTTGGGGTTTGGGAACTTTCGGGATGGAGTGTGCTTCTTGGCGACCCGGATCCAGGTCACCAAACGGGACGCGCTCGCCGGCCACGGGCCGGCGAGCGCGCAGGGCGGGCATCCAGGGTCGAGCGGCCGGCGCACTGGGCCCCTTCGGGAGCCCCAGATCGCCGGAGACCCGGATCGCCACGGCGGTCTTGTGCCGCGTCAGAGGCTCGAAAAAAATCGGCGCGCCGAGCCGACGCCGGCTGCTGTGGCCGCCGGATGGCGGCTCGAAGGCATGCGGACAGGCGGGACTGACTGCTCGGGCGCGGCCCGAGTCGAGCTTTCCTCGGCCTGTCCAAGGACGCGGGCATCAGCGGCGCAGGTCCAAGCGCGCGATCAGGGCCGAATAACGCTCGGGCTGGTGCTGCTTCAGGTAGCGCAGCAGCTTGGAGCGCGTTCCGACCATCATCAGCAGGCCCCGGCGGCTGGTGAAGTCCTTGCGGTGCGACTTGAGGTGCTCGGTCAGGTTGTTGATGTGCTCGGTGAGCAGCGCAACCTGAACCTCGGGCGAGCCGGTGTCGCCCTGCTTGGTGGCGAACTCTTGGACGATCTGGCGCTTGCGTTCGGACTGGATCGGCATGGGTCCTCGGGGGAGGCTGGGCCGGCGGATTCGGCCGCCGGCTGGACAGGCCCGGCTCCCAGGGGATCCCGGCCGTCGGGAGTCCTCCAGGAGAGGGTGGGAAGCGCCGCGGGCCCCAAGGGTCCGGACGCGATGGGCGCAGAGTGTAGCTGCGCGGCGGGCTGCTTTGAAGCGCGCTGCGCCCGGGCCCGGAGGGGGCTAACAGAGCCCTTCCCCATGGCCTTGGGGGGGCGGCCGCAGGGCAAACCCCAGAGCCGCCGCGGGGGCGGCCCCCCAGCGGGTGGCCGCGGTCGGCCACGGTTCGGGCCAGTCTGCGCCGGGAGCCGAGGCGCCGATTCCGTGGCCGGGTCCGGGATCAGGCCGGGAGCGGGTCATCAGGGCCGAGCCCGAACACAGCGCCGCAGGCGTCCGAGCGAGCTTGGCCTGCGCTCCTCGCGAGGCCAGCCCGTGCAGCCGCAACCGGAACTTTTCGACCCCACGCCCGAGCGCACGGCCGCCCCCGGAACGATCCGCAGCTCAGCGCGCCGGGGCCGCCACCGCCTGGCGCGGCGGCAGGCGCTCCAAGAGGTCGCGGGCCAGGGCCTCGGCGGCGCGCTGCTCGAGATCGGCCCGCGCCGAATTGCGCACCTGGCGGCCGGAGAGCTCGATCAGCCGCACGCGGCGCGCCATGTAGAGCGGCTCGCTGCTGCCCGGCGCCATCCAGGTCAGCTCCACGTCGGCCACGATGCGCCCCAGGGACTCGAGCGATTGGGTATCCCAGCGCAACAGCCGCAGCTCGACGACCGCATCGGCGCCGAGCTCGGGCCGGGCTAGGGCGCGCTGGGCCGGAGTGCCGCTGCCCTCCGCCAAGAGGGCGTCGCCGAAGGGCAGCTGCAGGGGCGAATAGAGCCGCTCGACCAGCCCCCGGTAGTAGGCCTGCCGCAGGGCGGCCAGGGGCGCCTGGAAGGCGCCGCTCTCGTCGACCGGCGGAGCCACGAACACGTCCGCCGGCTGCGTCGCAGCCAGGCGATCGGCGAGCACCTCGAAGGTTTCCACGGGCACGGCCGGCGCGCTGGCCGCGCGCACCTCGGCGGGCTCCGCCTCGGGACCGGCCCCGGGACCGGCCTCGGGGGGCCCGGCCATGGACGCGCAGGCGGCGGTCAGGAGCAGCAGGGCCAGGGCCGACAGGCAGCGGCAGCGCCGGGGCAGGGCTCGCGGGAACGGAGTCGGCGTATTCAAGTGCGTGCGGGGAGGATCGGCCGGCAGCAGGTTAGCAACACCGGCACCCCGAACGGGCGCGCCGGCGGTCACTGCAGCACCACCGGCTGCGGGCTGCTGAGACCATAGAACTGGCGCCGACCCGCAAACTCGCTCCACAGGAAGCCAGCGGGCCGGTAGGCCCGCCAGGCGGAGGTTTCGAAAAGCAGGGCCGCGGCCCCTGCGGCCAGCCCGGTCCCGGCCTCCGGGGGCAGGGTCGGCGCCGCGATCGGGATGCCGGGCAGGACCCCATCGGCCAGGTCGCTGCGATACAGCTCCCAGGATCGGCCGGTGGCATCCACCAGGCGCGCCTTGTAGAGCCCGGAGCCCAGCACGGTGCCCGGATCGGCCAGGGCGAAGGCCTGGTCGACGAGCACGTTCTCGCATTGCACCTGGAAGCCGCTGAGGGGCAGCAGCGCGCCCGGGGCCGGGCTCTGGGGCGCCGGCACGGAGGCCGCGTAGACCACGCCACCGAAATCTTCGATCTGCTCGAAGGTCAGGCGCGTTCCGGAGAGGGCGCCGCCGGTCTGGCGCAATTCGATGCCGTAGTGGAGCACCGCGGCGGGGCTGCCCTGGGCGGCGATCAGCTCGCCGAGCCCGCCCGGGTAGGCGCCGCGCAGCAGCCAGTCGCTCGGTCCGACCGGGAAGGCCTGGCCGAGCCCGACGAGGAAAGGACCCGGCAGGCCCGCGACCTCCAGGTCGAGCACCACGTCGGGGGCGCCGGAGATCAGCGCGTCGTCGATCAGGGCGCCGAAGTCGAGGCCCTGCGTGAACAGCCCGCTGAGCGCCGAATTGGGCGCCGAGAGGGGCAGCTCTTCCAAGGGCACGCCCGGCTCGCTGAGCAGGCGTTCGACGCGCAGATCGAGGGTCTGGGCGCCCTGGGGCGCCAGGGCCGCGGTGCCGATCTGCGCGGCGTAGCCGGTCAGGAACAGGCCGGCGCTGAAGCTCTGCAGGGGCAGGTTGAATTCGCCGGCGAAGGCGATCGCGGCGCCGGGCCGCTGCACGCGCACGGGCAGCGGCCCGAAGGGGCAGGCCGGCCCCACGCTGGGCAGGCTGGTGCAGCTGTCGGTGTCGGCGAGGCGCGGCGCCAGGGCGAACTGGCGCGCGTCGTGGACGGCCCGATCGCTCTGCGGCAGGGAGAGCTGCGCGAAGCTGCTGGTGGCCCCCAGGCTGCCGGCGACCACGGCCGCCTGCGGGAGGCTGCGGCCCAGCGGAATCGACAGGCGCGCGACCTCGGGGCCGTGGATCGTGAACAGGTCGTAGCTCGGCGCCACGATCGTGATCAGGGTGTTGATCTGCGGCGCCGCGTGGCTGGTCAGCTGGGCGCGGCCTTGCGCGTCGGTGGGCGCGCTGCCGAGCAGGGTGTAGGTGAGCTGATCGGCCTCCTCGGCGTGGGCGATGGCGCGCGCGCCGGCGATCGGCAGCAGGGTGTCGCGGTCGAAAACTTCGATCTCGATGGTCTGGCCCTTGGTTCCCGGGGCCAGGGGCTCGGGGCCCATGCCGCCCAGCTGGCGCAGCTCGGCCACGTACAGCTCGGGGCTGGCGTTGAAGGCCCGGTCATAGAGCCGGAAGGACACCTGCAGGCCCTGCTCGGCCGGCGTGAGCAGGCCGAGCTCGAGGGGACAGGAGAGGAAACGCCCGTTGGCGTCGCTGCCCTGCACCGGCGCCAGGTCCGCGCTGCTGATCAGCGTGGAGTCGATCTCCAGGGCGCGCAGGCGCTCGCTGGCCTTGCCCCACAGGGCCGTGCGGCGCAGGTCGGTGCGGAATACCAGCGGCGCCCCGGTGGGCAGCTGCG
>JBIKLM010000294.1:0-5670 GCA_044359835.1 Planctomycetota bacterium | reverse complement strand
GAGCCGCTGACGTGCTTGGGCGCGCCGCGCAGGCGGAAGGTGAAGCTGGCGCTCGAGCGCTCGGGCCGCATCAACAGCCAGACCCCGCCCTGCACCTCGGTCTGTCCGCTCAGGCGCTCGGCCTGAGTGGCGGGCACGTCCAGCAGCAGGGTCGACGTGACCACCCGCTGCTGCGCGATCAGGGCCCGATAGCGGAATTCGGTCTCGGCGCCGTTCTCGTCGATCGTCTTGACGCGCATGAAGTCGCGCGAGAGGCGGCCGAGCAGCTCGCGGTCCGCGAGGAAACGCTCGATCGTCGCCGCCAGGTCGGCCTCCGAGCCGGGCTCGAACAGCAGGCCATCCACGCCGTCGCGCACGTACTCGGCCATGCCGCCCAGGCGGCTGGCCAGCACCGGCGTGCGGGTCAGGTAGGCCTCGTGGATCGTGATCGGCGAGTTTTCGTACCAGACCGAGGGCACGACCAACAGGTCGATCTCCGCGTAGACCTCGGACAGGCGTGCATTGTCGAAACGGCCACGGAACTCGACGTTGGGGCCGGCCAGCTCGGCCAGCTCCCGATGGTGCGGGTCCTTGGCGGGGTCGAAGCCGCCGAAGATGCGCGCCACGACCGGTTTGCCCGTCAGGCGGCGCATGGCCTTGAGCAGCACGTCGACGCCCTTGTACCAGACCAGCGATCCGACGAAGCCCACGCGCAGGCGGCCTTCCGGATCGGGGCGCTTGTCGAGCGCGGCCACGTGGTCCGTGCGCAGGCCGTTGTCGGAATAGACGAACAGGTGCGGATCGAAGGCCCCGGTGGCCAGCAGCTTCTCGCGCAGGAAGCGGCTCGGCGAGACCAACAGGTCCGCAGCGGCGAAGGCCGGCAGCACCGTCTCCTGGCGGGCCAGCAGATCGCGCAGGCCCTCGAAGCGGCGCCGCGCCAGGCCCGAGCCGCTCTTGTGGCCGAGTTTGTCGACCGCGCCCGCGAAGAAGCGCCCGCCCAGCTCGCCCAGGCGCTTGAAGCGCTCGATCTGGCCCAGGTTCTTCTCCTTGACGCACAGCAGGCAGCCGGCGCCCATGTTCTCGTGGCAGCGCTGGCCGTTCGGTCGGATCAGCTGCACGCGCGCGCACAGGGCCCAATAGTCGTGGGTGTGCACGATCGTCGGCAGGCCCAGTTGCTTGGCCAGCTTGACCAGCGAGACCGAGAAGTGGATCAGGTGCTGGAAATGGACGATGTCCGGCTCGAAGCGGTCGAGGAAGCGGCGGAAGGCCGGCTCGACGTGGGGCTTCAGGTAGCTCTGCTGCAGGTTGCCGTGGTCCAGGCGGTGGATCAGGCGCCAGACGCGCAGCCCCTGGAAGCTGTCCTCGACCAGCGAGAACTCCTCGGGGCCGCCCTCGGACGCGGGCCGGTCGCCCGGGCTGCGCGCCAGGATGGCGACCTCGTGCCCGCGGCGCTCCAGGGCCTTGGCCAGCTCGAGGGTGTAGACCTCGGTGCCGGCCCAGGTGTCCGGCGGGAAGCCGTGCACCACCAGGGCCACGCGCAGGCGCGGCTCGTCCAGCAGGGTCGTCGGGGGCCGCCGGCGGTCGGTCGACGCGCCGCCCTCGTGCAGGCCCAGGAACGAGGCCCGCCGCAGGGCCGAGACCTCGACCTCGAGCTCGCGCTTTTTCTCGGGGCTCAGCCGGAGGCCGGCGATGCGGGTGCGGTCGTTCTCGGCGCAGCGCTTGACCAGCACGTCGATGTCCGAGCGCCGCTCGATGCAGATGCGGCTCAGCCACTCGGCGTTGAAGCGCCCGTCGATGCGCGCGCGCGCCAGGGTCTCCTGCTCGTCGTAATCGTGGCTGTGTTCGACCGTGGCGTCGGCGTCGTAGGCCACCACGAAGCCGCCCTCGAGCAGCGCGCGGGCCATCAGGATGTCCTCGCCGAAGGCCGTGCGCGGGAAGGGGTGGCGCTCCCACAGCTCGCGCGGGATGGCCGAAGCCACGTCGTTGAAGTTGTAGAGCAGCCGGCGCTGGTGCGGGTCCAGCTTGGCGTAGTCGCGCGGCAGCTCGACCTCGCGGCGGCGCGCGGAGTAGCCCGGATCGTCCTGGCACAGGATCACCGTCGAAGGGCGCGCGTCCGGGCGCGGCACGTTGCGACAGGTCACCGCCCCGATGCGCGGGTTCTCGAAGTTCTTGGCCAGCCGCTCGAGGAAATTGGGGCGCGACGGGATCGCGTCCTGGGTCAAGAAGACCAGCAGGTCGCCGCTCGAGCGCGAGGCCAGCAGGTTGCGGGTGTCGCCGTGGTCGAATTCGGACTTGTGGATGCCCTCGACCGCGAACGGCACCGGGAAGCGCGCCCTGAAGCGCTCGAGCACCTCGAGGGTGCCGTCGGTCGAGCCCGAATCGATGGCCCGGAAGTCCCAGGGCAACGGGCACACCTGGCTCGCCAGGGCCTCGAGGGAGCGCTCGAGGAACTCGATGCCCTGGTAGGTGGGCATCAACACGGACAGGCTGCGGATCGGGCGAGCGCGCCTGGCTGCGGGGGGGGCGGTCGGTCGGGGGTCGGTCGACAAGGCCCCAACAGTAGACCTGGAGAGCGGGTTCCCGGCCAAGTCAGGACCCCGGGCTGGCGTTCAGGAAGGGCAGCTCCCGTCGGACCGGGCGCGGACGGAAGCGCCGCGGCTGCCAGCCGAGGCTGCCGGCCCACTGGCCGGCGATCTGGGCGCCCCGCAGGCCGGGGGCGCGCAGGAGGTCCCCGAGGCGGCCGCCGCCGAGGCCCCGCCGGGCGGCCCGCCAATCGGCGCCGAGCTCGAACAACAGGCCCTTGAGCGCCGAGGTCAGCCCCGGCCGGATGCGATGGCCGTGCGCTTGGCGGTGGAAACAGGCGTCGACGGCGTAGCGCTCGAAGGCCGAGCGCAGCCCGTAGCTGTGGCCGTGGAAGGCCAGGGCCCGCGGCGCGAAAGCCAGGCGGTGACCGGCGGTCAGGATCCGCGCGGCCCAGGCGAAGTCCTCGGCGAAGGCCAGGTCGGGAAACGGGATCGCCCGGAAAACGCGGGCCCGGGCGGCGCTGGCCACGTTGTTGAAGCGCAGCAAACGCATGCGCTCCTCGGCCGAGATCTGCCACAGGCCGAGGCCGGGCGGCAGTTCGCGCAGCGCCGGCTCGAGGCCCGCTTCGGGCAGGTCGAGCACGGTGCGGGCGGTCAGCAGGTCGCTGCCCGGATGGGGCAAGACCCGCGCGGTCACCCCGGCCACCCGCGGATCGGCGAAGGGCGCCAGCAGCTCGTCCAGGTACTCGGGACCCGCCAGGGCCACGTCCTGGGAAAGGAAGGCCAGGAACTCCCCCCGGGCCAGGGCCGCGGCCCGGTTGCGGGTCGCCCCATGGCGGAACTCGGAGCGCGGGATCAGCGCGACGTCGGCGCCGAAGGCCAAGAGCAGCTCGCGGGTGCGATCCGAGGAGTCCGAATCGATCGCGATCAGCTCGGCCTCTGGCCACAGGCGCTGGGCGGCCAGGCTCGGCAACAGCCGCCCGAGGTCCTCTTCGGCCTCCAGGGTCGGCAGGATCACGGAGACCAGCGGGGGCATGCGCGGGCGGGAGTTTAGCAGCCGGGTTCTGGGGGGCCGGCCAAGGGCCGGAGTGCGCGGGCGCGGGTGGCGCGACTTCGGGGCCTGGCGCGCTGCCAGCGGCGCGACGGCGCAGATCCGCCGCAGCGGACGAGCGTCCCGGCCCAGGAGTCCGCGCGGGGCCAGCGCGCGGGGCCCGGGGCGGCCGGTGGGTTCCATCGTCCGGCGCCGCGGCCCAACTCCAGGCCGCCCCGCCGCTATGCTCGGCCCCATGCACCGGGCGCCCTCCCCCCGCGCAGGCCTGGCCCTCGGCCTCGGGCTCACCGCGGTGCTTTGCTGCACGTTGACCGTGGCCGGCCTCAAGGCCGGCATCACCCCGGGCATCAGCCCGCTGGTGATCCTGATCGCCTGGGGCGCCTTCGCCCGGCGCCTGCGCGGCATGCCCGGGCAACGCTTCCTGAACAGCGCCCAGGTGGCCGGCTCGGCCGGGGTCGCCATCGCCACGGGGGTGCTCTTCACCGCGCCCCTCGAGCCGATCCTGCGCGCCCGGCGCCTGGATCCAGGCCTGGACGAACTGACCGCCGCCCACAACGCCCTGCTGGCGGCCGAGCCCGGCCAGCGCGAAGCGGCGGCCGCTTCCCTGGCCAGCCTGCGCGCCCAGCTGCTGGCGGAATTGCCGCCCCTCGATGTCTGGACCCTGATCTGGATGAGCCTGGCGGGTGCCTCGATCGGATTCGGCTTCGTCGGTCTGGCCACCGGTCGCTTCCTGAGCGATCCGAGCCTGCCGGCCCCCGAGGCCCAGGCCTGCAAGACCCTCGTGCAGGCGGCGGCCAGCCAGCCGGAGCAGCGCCCGCGCCTGTTCGGCTCCCTGTTCCTGGGCGTGGCCCTGGGGCTCGTAGCCGCGCTCCTGCCCAAACTCGGCCTGGCCCGCGGCGCCCTGATCCTGGCCGGCCCCTTCAGCAACCCGAGCGGCACCCGCCGATTCGCCGCCGACCTGCACCTGGCCCCCATCTACCTCGGCATCGGCGCCCTGCTGACGCTGCCCACGGCCCTGCTCGTGTTCTCCGGCAGCCTGCTGCACGCCCTGCTGGGCGCCCTGACCGCCACGCTCCCGGAGCAGAGCCCCTGGGCCACCGCCTGGCCCGCGGCCGCGCCCCGCTGGGTGGGCGGCGCCGCCATGACCGTGGCGGTGGCCTTCTCCCTGGCGCGCTTTTCGCGGCCCGGACGGACTTCGACCTCCGCCAGCGCCCACGACCCGAGCCTGCTGTGGATCTCCCCGGGCTGGCGGCGTGGCCTGTTGCTCGCGATCCTGCTGGGCTCCGCGGGCGTGGTGGGCTGGTTGCTGCGCCAGGACGGGCCGACCCCTTTCGCCCTGGCCGGCTCGGCGGCGCTGCTGCTCGCCGCGGCGGTGATGGTCAGCCTGGGAGCGCTGCTGTCCCTGCAGATCGGCAGCTCGGCGTCGCCGGTCTCGGGCACGGTTTTCGTGACCACCCTGGGGCTTTCCGGAGTGGCCCTGTGGCTGGGCCGGACGGCGCCCTCGGACGTGACCCTGCTGACGCCGTTGCTGGTGGCGGCCTGCGTGGCGATCTGCGCGGCCAACGATTCGAGCCAGGACTATCGCACCCTGCAGCTGTGCGGCCAGCCCGTGCGCGAGGGCCTGCTGCCCCAGGCCCTGGGCCTGGCGCTGGGCTGCTTCCTGGTGCCGCCGACCCTGTCCCTGGCCCACCAGGCCTATGTGCTCGGCAGCCCGAGCCTGCCCGCACCCCAAGGCACCCTGTTCGCTGCGCTGATCGACGCGCTGTTGCTGTCCGGACGGCTGCCCCTGCTGCCTGTGCTGGTCGGGCTGGGCATCGGCTCGCTCGCCGTGGGTCTCGAATGGCTGGCCAGCCGGCGGGGACTGCTGCTGCCCTGCATGGCGCTTGCGGTGGGCCTGTACCTGCCGCCCTACCTGGGCTTCGGCATGCTGATCGGCGCCTTGTGCCGTCGGCTGGCGGAGCAGGGTGGCCCGCGGCGCTCGGAGGGCATCCTGGCGGCGGCCGGACTGATCACGGGCGGAGCGCTGCTGGACCTGCTGCTCGGGATCTTGTCCCTGGCCCTGCCGGGCTTCGACCCCCAGTCCAGCCTGCTGCTGTTCGACCTCGGCAGCCGCGCGGA
>JBIKLM010000293.1:0-5673 GCA_044359835.1 Planctomycetota bacterium | reverse complement strand
CGGGGCGAGGCGAGGCGAGGCGAGGCGGTGCGGTGCAGTGCAGTGCAGTGCGGCGGGGGGCGGAAGTATCGCCGCGGCGCGCGCTTCAGGGCCGGCTGGGTGTGAAGTGCCACAGGCCGATCTCCCGGGGCCGGCGGCCGGTCAGGTCCACCAGGCGGAAGTAGGTGTCGGTCTGCATGTGGGCGGCGGTGATCGGCCCGGGGCTCCACTGGGCGCCGCTGCCGAAGCTGGCGGCGGCCAGCAGGAAATACGGGTCGAAGGCGATCTCCACCAGGAAGTCCGCGCAGGGCGCCGGCAGGTGGATCACCGGCCGGCCGGCTTCCAGGGTCACCTTTCGCAGCGGCCCGTGGCGCGTTCTGGCGCTGGCCTGCTCCGCGAAGCGCGTCCTCAGGAAACGCCGCGAGAGATCGATGATCCAGGCGCCGAGCGGCCCCTTCCAGCGCCGGAAGAAGCGCCGCTCCGAGATGTCGTGGCGCTGGCGCACGATGTCGGGCGCGGTCTTGCCCGATTGGTTGTAGAGGTGCACCAGGTCGGCGTCCGCCACCTGCACGATGCGGAAGCCCGCGCGAAGCACGCGCAGCGACAGGTCGGTGTCCTCGAAATACAGCGGATAGCGCTCGTCGAAGAAGCCGATGCGCTCGACCAGGTCGCGCCGGATCAGGAAGCCCCAGCCGGCGAACATCTCGAGGTCGATGTCCCCGGCGGGGCGCCAGATCGGCAGATAGCGCGGGGTGCGCAGGCGGCTGTAGTGGCGCACGCCGCGGGCGCTGACCGCGGCCCAGCACAGCCGGGGCCGGTCCAGCAGGCGCGGCACGATGCCGGTCGGCAGGCGGGTCTCGTGGGCCGGATCGGCGTAGGTGATCGGCGCGCTGGCGCCCACCTCCGGGCGCCGCTCGAGGCAGGCCAAGAGGCGCGTCAGGCAGTGCTCCTGGTAGATCACGTCCGGGTTGCTGACCAGCAGGAAGCGGCCCTTGGAGCGCGCGTAGGCCAGGTTCATGCCGGTCGAGTACCCGCCGTTTTGATCGTGCAGCACGAGCTGGTCGAGCCCGGGGCGCAGCTCGGCCTCGACCGCGGCGATCGCCTCCGGGGGCCGCCGGGGCGAGGCGTTGTCCACGACGATGATCTCGTAGGGCAGGGCGGCCCCGCGGCTGTCCCGCGCGGGGTGGGCGTGCAGGCTCCTGAGGCCCCCGACCAGGACCTCCCAGGAGTTGTAGTTGACGATCAGGACCGAGACGTGGACCAAGCCGGGCGCGGGGCGGGGGGGACTCCGGGGCCGGGATCCGGGACAATCCCGGCCGGTGAAGATCCTGCATATCGTACCGGTCTACTTCCCCGAGGGCCCCGGGGGCATCCAGCTCCACGTCCAGGGCCTGGTCCGCTCCCAGCGCGCCGCGGGGCACGCGCCGTTGATCCTGGCGGGCAGCTTGGCCACGCGCGCGGCGCCCGAATTGCTCGAAGAGTCCGTCGACGGCCAGCGCGTCCTGCGCCTCTATCGCGACGACCTGCACCACCTGCACTACGCCCGCGGGCACCATCCGGCCGCTTCCCGGCTGGTGCGCCAGGTCTACGAGCGCGAGCGCCCCGACGTGGTCCACGTGCACCAATGGATCGCGCTGAGCGACGATCTGGTGCAGCAGGCCGAAGAGTTGGGCCTGCCGACTCTGGTCACCCTGCACGACTTCTTGGTTTCCTGCCCGCGTTGCTATCGGCAGGACCATCAAGGCCAGGCCTGCCTGCGGCCCTTATCCCTGGAAGTCTGCGGCCCCTGCGTGCCGCGCCTCGGCGGCGAGCCGGCCCGCGAAATCGAACTCGGCATCGAATGCTTCCGAAGCGCCCTGGCGGCCGAGCTCGCCCGCGCTCGGATCGTCTGGGCCCTGACGCCCGGCGCCGTGGCCCTGTTCGAGCGCCTGGCCGGCGTCGCCGCGGGGCGCATCGAGGCCCTCGGCCTCGGCTATCGCCCCCACGGCGCCCCGGGGACGCTGCGGCTCTCCACGGACCCCGCGCCCGCACAGCCCCTGCGCCTCGCGCAGTGGGGCCGCCTCGGATGGCACAAGGGCAGCGACGTGCTGCTCGAGGGCTTCCGCAGGCTCTGCGCCCAGCCAGGGCTGGCCGCCGTGGAGCTGCACCTGCTGGGCCCGGTCGAGCCGGCGGACCACGCGGCCGACCTGGCGCGCCGCGCCGCCGGTCTGCCGGTCCATTTTCACGGCCCCTTCCGCTTCGAGGACCTCCAGCGCCTGGCGCCGCAGGTGGCCTGTTTTCCGACGCGCTGCGTCGAGACCCACGGGTTCGTGCTCGACGAGGCCCGCGAACTCGGCCTGCCGATGGCGGTCGGCGACCTGGGGGCCTACGGCGAGCGCGCGGGCGACGATTGCCTCAAAGTGGCGCCCGAGGACCCTGTCGCCTGGGCCGAGGCGCTGGCCCGGCTGGTGCGCGACGGGGACTTGCGCCGGCGTCTGGCGGCCGCCGCGCCGGCCTGGCCCCCGAGCCCGGAGCAGCACGCCGAGGCCGTCGAGCGCGGCTATCGCCGGGCCCTCGCCGGCCCGCCCCGCCCGGCCTTGCCCAGCGCCGACCTGGAGCGCCTGGGCCGCCTGCGCCGCGAACTCGAAGCCGCCCAGCGGGCTTCCAAGCCCTGGCTCTTCCCCGGGCCGTGAGGCGCGCGCGAAGGCGCCCTCAGGCAGCCAGTTCGCTCGCGGGGGTCGGTGGGGTGGGCGCCGGTTCGGGCTCTGGCTCAGGCTCCGGCAGCGGTTCGGGCACTGGCTCCGGCGCTGGGTCGGGGACGGGTGCCGGCTCCGGCTGGGGCTCGGGTGTCGGCTCGGGCTGAGGGCTGGGTTCCGGCGTCGGTTCGGGGGCGGGCGCAGGCGGCGGAGCTGGGCTCGGCGGAGCCGGCTGCGGTTCCGGCGTGGGCTTCTCGGCCGGGGGCTGGGTCGCTGGGGTGGGGCCTGCCCCGGAAGCGCCGCTTCCGGGGTTCCCGGGGGTCGCTTCCGCAGGCGCGGGCTGGGCGGCGGGTTCGGACGCCGGGGTGGGGCTGGCGGGCGCGGCGCCGCTGGCGGCCTGTTCGGCGGCCTTGGCGCGCTCGGCGGCCTGGGCCGCCGCCGCGGCCTGCACGCTGGTGGGGCTCGCCGGTGCCGCGGCGGCCTGCGGGGCCGGCGCCGGCGCCGGCGCCGGTTCCGGGGTCGCCTCGGCGGCCGGCGCCGCTTCATCGGCGGAGGGCTGATGCCGCGCGAACCACTCGAGCAGCCGCGCCAGGTTGTCGGCCCGCTGGTGCGGCGAGCCGCTGCGGGTCATCTCGTGGTCCGCGCCGGGATAGCGCACGTATTCCACGGGCCGCCCGAGCAGCTCGAGCGAGCGGTACAGCATCTCGCTCTGGCTGACCCCGGTGCGCAGGTCGCTGGAGCCGTGCGAGATCAGCAGCGGCGTGCGGATGCGCTCCACGTGGGTCAGCGGCGACTGCTGGGTCAGGAGCTCGCGTTGGCTGGGCTCGAAGGGCCAGCCCCCGAAGTCGTGCTTGATCAGCCGGAAGGCGTTGCCCTCGCCGAAGAACGTGGCCAGGTCGTAGACGCCGCGCAGCGCCGCCGCCGCCCGGAAGCGGCCGTCGTGGGCCAGGATCCAGGTGGTCAGGTAGCCGCCGTAGGAGCCGCCGGTCAGGTACAGGCGCCGGCGATCCAGGCCCGGATGGCGCGCCAGGGCGTCGTCCACGGCCGCCAACACGTCGCTGGCCGGTCCGGGGCCCCAATCGCGGAAGTTGGCGCGCTGGAACTCGCGGCCGTAGCCGGCCGAGCCGCGCGGGTTGGCGTACAGCACCGCGTAACCCTCGGCGGCCAGCAGCTGCCACTCGTGCCACATGGTCTCCGAGCCGGGGCCCCACATCACGTGGGGACCGCCGTGGATCTCGACCAACAGCGGCACCGGTGTGCCCTGGTCGGCATCCTCGAGCCGGCGGCCCGCGGGGGCCTGCAGCCAGTATTGCAAGCGCGGCGCGCCGGGGCGCTCGAGCCAGTGCCAGGTGGGCTCGGCCAGGCTCTTGCCGCGCAGCCACGAGGCGTGCAGGTCCGAGAGCCGCGGATCCTCGGCCGCGGGCTCCAAACGGAAGATCTCGCAGGGGTTGGCGGCCGTCGAGAGCGTGTAGACGATCTGCTCGCCGCGGCAGGCGAAGCGCAGCACCGAGCCGGGCTCGTCGACCAGCGGGCGATGGAGCCCGGTCTCGAGATCGAGCCCCATCAGGGCGATGCGGCCTTCGGATTCGCGCAGGAAGAACAGCAGCCCGGCCCCGCCGTAGCGCGGCGCGGAGAGCTGCGCGTCCAGGTCGTTGGCCAACAGCTCGAGATCGCCGCTCTTGAATTCCAGGCTGCCGATGCGGGTCTGCCCGAAGGTGGGCTCGTTGGTCGGCCGCAGGGTGAAGAACAGGCGCGCGCCATCCTGGGCCCAGTGCGGGTCGCCGAGGTCCCAGCGCTCGTCGGCGATCAAGAGTTCGGGCTCGGCGGCGGACAGGCGCCAGAGCAGCAGCGCGTGGTGGTCGCTCTGGTCGGGGTGCCGATCGAAGGGGTGCGCCGCGCGGAACACGAACGAGCTGCCGTCCGGGGCCAGCTCGGCGTCTTCGAGGCTCAGCCAGCCGGCCTTGAATTCCCGCCGCAGGGCGCCGTCCAGGCCGATCTCCGTGAGGCGCTCGACCTCGAGCTCGCCGGCCAGGGCGCTCTCTCCCTGGAAGTCGCGCCGCGCGACCAAGCGAGGGTCGGCTTCGGCTTCCGACTCCGCCAGCCAGGCAGCCCAGCCGGCGGCATCGGTGGGGCTCGGCCGCGGAGTCTGCTCCGCGCCCGCGCTTTTCGGCTCCGCCTCCGGCCGCGGCTGGCGCAGGCGCAGGCGCTCGAGCTCGCCCGTGGCTGCGCTGGCGAAGGGCGGCGGCTCCGCAAGGCGCGCCGCGGGCCAGCGCGTCGAGACCAACAGCCGCTGGCTGTCGGGGAACCAGCGCGGCTGCGCCGCGCCCAGCTCGTTTTGGGTCAGCTGGCGCGCCTCGCCGGGCCCATCGAGGGGCAGCAGCCAGACCTGCTCGATGCCCGCCGCTTGGCCTTCGCCTTCGCCGGCCCGCACGAAGGCCAGCCAGCGCCCGTCCGGGCTGATCGCGGGGTCCCGCGCATCGCGCTCGCCGTGGGTCAGCGGGCGCATCTGGCCCGGCTGGGTCAGGTCGAAGCGGCACAGGGAACGCCGATAACGCGCTTTTCCGTCGCCCGCCAGCGGGTCGCCTTCGATGCGCAGAAGCTCGGCGACCGCGCTGGCGCCGTCCGGAGCCAGCTCGAGATCCGCGACCCGCACCAGCCTCGCGAGGTCCGCGATCGAGATCGGGCTGGGGGCGGGGTTCTGGGCGAGGCCGAGTTCGGCCAGCAGCCCGAAGGCGAGGGCCAGGCGCAGGGGCAGCGTCATGGGCGGGGGCATCCGGGAGCGTGGGTGCGCCAGCATCCCAAAATCCAGGCTTCCAATCGGCCCCGGGACCGCCCCGGCCCGCGCTGAAAATCTCGATTTGGGCGTACGCGGAGGCCCCCGGGCCCCTCCTTGCGCCTCGTCCGAGCCAGCCATCGACGCAAAGGCGGGCAGGGCGACAGGAATCTGCCCAGCCCGTCCAGGGGTCCGCGCCAGGGAACGCGGACCCCGCTTCGATCGCCCGCCGCGGCCCGCGGGGCT